>NZ_AP018558.1:0-215000 GCF_003574215.1 Hydrogenophilus thermoluteolus
TTTCACGCTACAATTCGCAACGATGAGCGAAACGAACCCTTCCCCATCCGACGACCTCTGGCACACCTGCTGCGCGCGCTTGCAGAGCAAGATCCCGGTACAACAATACAAAACCTGGATTCGACCGCTTGCAGGCGTCGCAGTGGACGGTGCGGGTGCCGAACTGCGCGTCTTTGCGCCCAACCGCTTCATTTTGCAGTGGGTACGCGAACGCTACTGGGGCATCATCACCGACGAACTCGCGGCACTCGGCATCGAACGCGCGGAATTGACATTGGGGGAACCGCCGCGTCGGGACACTGCTTCCCAAACCGGCGCAACCCAAGCGCAGACGGCGCCAGCCGAAGACGCGGTTGCTTCGTCGCGCCCGCACGCCGAACCAGAAACCCCTTCAGTGGAACCCGCACCGGTTTCGGCTGGAGAAGATTCCGCTGGAGAAGAAGAGAAGACCACCAGCCCTGCGGCGCCTGCCGCCGTCCCATCTGCCGACACCGCAGTTGCGAACACCGCCGCTGTTTCCCCACCCCCCACTGCGCGGTTACGGGCTCGGCGCAAGCCGCCTGCGGTAAATGACGCCGACCCGACCCACGCGCCGACGCTCGAAGCGCTCTACGAACGAACCCGGCTCAACCCCAACGCCACTTTCGAGACGCTGGTCACTGGTCGCGCGAACGATCTGGCGCGCGCCGCTGCGATGCAAGTCGCGCACCACCCCGGAAACTCCTACAACCCCCTCTTCATCTATGGCGGAGTGGGGCTGGGCAAAACCCACCTCATCCACGCAATCGGCAACGCGATCTTCCAAAACAACCCACGCGCGGTGATTCGGTACGTCCACGCCGAAGACTATTACGCCGACGTGGTACGCGCCTATCAACAGAAGAGCTTCGACGCGTTCAAACGGTTCTACCGCTCGCTCGACGTGCTGTTGATCGACGACATCCAGTTCTTCCAGAACAAAACCCGCACGCAAGAGGAGTTCTTCCACGCGTTCAACGCGCTCACCGAAGCGCGCAAACAGATCGTGATCACCTGTGACACCTACCCCAAAGACATCCAAGGGTTGGAAGACCGCTTGATCTCGCGCTTCGACTGGGGCCTAACCGTCCAGATCGAACCCCCAGAGCTCGAAATGCGGGTGGCGATCCTCAAGAAAAAAGCGGAACTGATGGCGATCGACCTCGCTGACGACGTCGCGTTCCTCATTGCCAAGCACCTCAAATCGAACGTGCGTGAACTCGAAGGGGCGCTCAACAAAGTGGTTGCGTACGCCAATTTCCTGGCCCGCCCGATCACGTTGGAACTGGCGAAAGAGGCGCTCAAGGACCTGCTCAACGCCTTCAACCGGCAACTTACCGTCGAGCAGATCCAAAAAACGGTGGCCGACTACTACAAAATCAAAGTGGCCGAGATGCACTCTAAGAAACGCACCCGCGCGGTCGCGCGCCCCCGGCAGGTCGCGATGTATCTCGCCAAAGAGCTCACCCCTTTGTCGCTGCCCGCGATCGGCGAAGCCTTCGGCGGCCGCGACCACACCACGGTGATCCACGCCTGCCGAACGATCACCGAACTGCGCAACCAAGACCCACAGCTCAACCACGACGTTCATGTCCTACTGCAAGTGCTACGCGGATAACAAGGAGACGCCATGCTGATTCGAGCCCCCCGTGATACGCTGCTCACACCGCTCGCTGCCGCGGCCGGTATCGTGGAAAAGCGGCAAACCAAGCCGATCCTCGGCTGTTTCCTGCTGGAGCGCAGCGACGACGGTCTTACCGTCACCGCTACCGACCTCGAAGCGCAAATCGTCGTTCGGCAACCGCTTGGCGAATTGGCTGGGGAAAACGGCGCCTGCGCGGTGCCAGCGAAGAAGCTCCTCGATATTCTGAAGAGCTTGCCCGACGGGGCCGAAGTGCAGCTCCTTGCCGAAGAGAACACCCTCAAGATAACGAGCGGACGGTCACGCTTCACGTTGCACACGCTGCCGGCGCACGACTTCCCGCGCCTTACCCCCCCCAGCGAAGGCGACCAACTGACGCTCACGCAACACACCTTGCGCCGCTTGGTGGCGCTCACAGCGTTTGCGATGGCCCAACAAGACGTCCGCTACTATCTGAACGGGCTCTTTTTCCACCTCCACGACCAGAATTTGCACGTGGTCGCTACCGACGGGCATCGCCTCGCCCACGTCGAAGAGGCGATGCCGGAATTTCGCGACGAACGGGAAGCGATCCTGCCGCGCAAAACGGTCCTCGAGCTCCAGCGACTCCTTTCGGACAGCGACCAGCCGGTGGCGATCACCATCGCCGAACGGCAAGTGGTCTTCACCACCGGTGCGGTGCAATTCACCAGCAAAATCATCGAAGGGAAGTTCCCCGATTACCGTCGGGTGATCCCCATGAACCACCCCGTGCGGATCGTCTTCGACCGGGTTGAACTCCTGCGCGCACTGCAACGGGTTGCGGTGCTTGCCGAAGACAAATTGCGGCCGATCAAACTCACGTTCGAAACGGGGCTCGTGCGCATCTCCGGGCACAACGTCGAACGCGAAGAAGCGGTCGAAGAGATCGAGATCCACTACGAAGGGGCGCCACTCGAGATCGGCTTCAACGTCAGCTACCTCATCGACGTGCTCACTGCGCTCACCAACGAAGTGATCCACATCCAACTCAAAGACAGCATGGCCGCAGCGCTCATCACCACACCGGACGACGAACACTTCCATTACGTCGTGATGCCGATGCGGCTGTGAAACAACGCACACCACCGAACGAACGCAGCGAATCAAACCGATGGTCCAGGAAAACGCAATGACCCAAACCTACGACGAAAGCGCGATTCAACAACTCGAAGGGCTCGAAGCGGTCCGCAAACGCCCCGGCATGTACATCGGCGATACCTCCGATGGAACGGGGCTCCACCATATGATCTTCGAAGTGGTCGACAACGCGATCGACGAAGCGCTGGCTGGCTACTGCGACGACATCGTCGTGACGGTCCACGCCGACAACTCGGTTTCGGTGCGCGACAACGGCCGCGGGATCCCCACTGGCATCAAATGGGACGACAAAAACGAACCGAAACGCTCCGCCGCAGAGATCGTGATGTGCGTGCTGCACGCCGGTGGCAAATTCAACCAGAACAGTTACAAAGTCTCCGGCGGGCTTCACGGTGTCGGCGTCTCGTGTGTGAACGCACTCTCCAAATGGCTCAAACTCACCATCTGGCGTGACGGGTACAAACACGTCCTCGAATTTTCTCGTGGCGTGCCCACCCTCTTCGACGAAACCTGGGAAACCCCACCCGGCGGCGGGGAACCGGTGCACGTGCGCAAGATGAAGGTGGTGGGTGCGACGCAAAAGCGCGGCACCGAAGTCCATTGGCTTGCGGACGAAGAGATCTTCGGCACGATCGAATACCACGCCGACCAGATCGCGAAGCGCCTGCGCGAACTTTCGTTTCTCAACAACGGCGTCAAGATCCGCTTCATCGACCAACGCACCGGCAAAGAAGAGGACTTCGCCTTCTCGGGCGGCGTCAAGGGCTTCGTCCAATACCTCAACCGCAACAAGCAGCCGCTCCACCCCACCATCTTCCACGCGAGCGGCGCGGTCACCGTCCCGCAAGACGTCGGGCACGAAGCGGAAATCAGCATCGAAGTGGCGATGCAGTGGAACGACAGCTTCGCCGAACAGGTGCTTTGCTACACCAACAACATTCCGCAACCCGACGGCGGCACCCACCTCACCGGGTTGCGCAGCGCGATGACGCGGGTGATCAATAAATACCTGGAAGCGAACGAAATCGCAAAAAAAGCGAAAGTCGAGATCACCGGCGACGACATGCGTGAAGGGCTCACCTGCGTCCTATCCGTGAAGATGCCCGACCCGAAATTCGCCAGCCAAACCAAAATGAAACTGGTGAGTTCGGAAGCGCGCACCGCGGTGGAAGAGGTAGTGGGCAAAGCGCTCGAAACCTTCCTGCTCGAACACCCCAACGAAGCGAAAGCGATCGTCGGCAAAATCGTCGAAGCAGCACGCGCCCGCGAAGCGGCGCGCAAAGCGCGCGAAATCACGCGCCGCAAAGGGGTACTCGACGGCGTGGGGCTGCCGGGAAAACTTGCCGACTGCCAAGAGAAAGACCCGGCAAAATCGGAACTCTTCATTGTCGAGGGCGACTCCGCCGGTGGCTCCGCGAAGCAAGGGCGCGACCGCCGCTTCCAAGCGATCTTGCCGCTCAAAGGCAAAATCCTCAACGTCGAAAAAGCGCGTTTCGACAAACTCCTGCAAAGCCAGGAGATCGCCACGCTGATCACCGCGCTCGGCACCGGGATCGGCAAAGCGGACTACAAACCGGAGAAGCTGCGCTACCACCGCATCATCCTGATGAGCGACGCCGACGTCGACGGCGCCCATATCCGAACACTGCTGCTCACCTTCTTCTACCGCCAGATGCCGGAGCTGATCGAACGCGGCCACGTCTATATCGCGCAACCCCCGCTCTACAAGGTGAAACTGGGTAAGACCGAGCGCTACCTCAAAGACGACGCGGAATTACAGCAATTTCTCATCGAACTGGCGGCGCAAGAGGCCGAACTCCTCCCGGCGCCAGACGCCGCACCGATTCGCGACGAAACGCTCTTGGGGCTGTTGCGCCAATGGCAACGCGCGCAACGGATCATCGACCGCCATAGCGCCCTCATCGACCCCACCATTCTGCAAACGATTCTGAACCACGCGATTGCGATCGACCTCAGCAACCAAGAAAACGCCGTCGCAAGCGCCCAACGGTTGCAGGCGGTGCTGGGCGACCAACTCCGCGTCCTCGCCGCATTCGACGAAGAGCGCGATCAATGGAGCTTACGCATCGAACGCACCGAACACGGGCTCATCAAGCGCAGCCTGCTCGATGCCGAACTCCTGGAATCTGGGGATTGGCAAACCGTGATGCACGTTGCCGAAACCACTGCGACGCTCGTACAAGGTGAAGGGGAAGTGCGGCGCGGCGAAAAACGGCAGACGGTCCGCCATTTCGCCGATGCGGTCGCTTGGCTGATGGCCGAAGTAGAACGCCAGATCGTCAAACAACGCTACAAAGGGTTGGGCGAAATGAACCCGGAACAGCTCTGGGAGACGACGATGGATCCGGCAACCCGGCGGCTGCTCAAAGTGCAGATCGAAGACGCGATCGCCGCCGACGAAATCTTCTCGACCCTGATGGGCGATGCGGTCGAACCGCGGCGCGAGTTCATCGAGGCGAACGCGCTCTTCGTGCGTAATTTGGATGTGTGAATGATGCCAGTACTGGCAATGTTTTATGGCATCATTATTCGAATGTACCTGATGGAAGGTAGCCAACACCATCGCCCGCATATCCACGCACGGTATGGCGAATTCGAAGCAGCGATTGATATCGAAGAGGGGGAATTGTTGGCAGGTGAGTTACCGCGCAAACAACTTCGACTCGTCCAAGCGTGGATCGAGTTACGGCGGGACGAACTGCTCGCCAACTGGGAACTCGCCCAACAAGGTATTCCTCCGTATCGGATCGACCCTCTGTAACCACGAGGAACCACAGATGGATTGGGACGTTGTCAAAGTGAAACCGTTGGACGGCTACCGACTTCACTTGAAGCTTGCCGACGGAAAAGAAGGAATCGTGGACCTGACCCCGCTCCTCAGCAAGAAGGGGTTTCAAGAGCTACAAGATCGCGACTATTTCTGCCGAGTCTTTCCTTTTCTGGGCGCTTTGACTTGGCCTAACGGTCAGGACATTTCACCGGAGTGGGTTCTCGAACATCTCACACCGAACACTGAGGAAGTGCCTGTGTAACCGGCGCAGCACGAAAGCCGCTTCACATCCTGGGTAAAGGTCTGCGCGGCAAGCTTCACCCCCCCACCCGCGCGAACGCATCGCGCACCAGCTTCGCACTGAAGAGCAGGAAAGCACTGCCGGTGGCCGCAAGCCCCCACGCATGAGCGCGCGGTCGCGCCTGGCTCCAACGGCGCAGGCGCGCACCCGCCAGGATCAGAATCGTCAGATAAGTGGCGCTGATCACCTGTAACGTCAGCCCAAGCAATGCAAACGCCAGATAGGGGTGGGGCGCATCCGCATCGACGAAGAGCACGAAAAACGAGAAGAAAAAGAGGATCGCTTTCGGGTTCAACAGGCTGATCACCAACGCCCGCCGAAACGGGTGGATCGCTACCCGGCGCGGTTCCGGTTCGGGGGCGGCTGCCCGATCGTCCTCGTTCGCGGTGGCCGTTTGCTTGCCCCAGCCGTGCCGAACCGCTTCCCAAACGAGTTTTCCGCCCAACCACGCCAGGTATACGGCACCAGTAAGCTGCAACACCGCAAAGAGCGTCGGCAGATAGCGCAGTAGCGACGCCGCGCCCAACACCGCGGCGCTCATCAGGATCGCGTCCCCGGTCAAAATCCCGAGTGCCGCGCGAAACCCCGCAGCGGGGCCCTGGCGCGACGCGGTGACGAACGCATAGAGCGAATTGGGTCCTGGCAACAAAACCACCAAAACCGTTCCCAAAACGAACGCGCCGTAGTCGTGAATCCCCAATGCGTGCCACAAACTCATCGTCTCTCTTGCTCCGCTTGTAACGCCCGCGCAAGCGCAACGACATACGCTTCGTCTGCGCTGCGGTAAGCCGCCGCCAACCAGGCGGAGAGGTCAGATCCGTCCGGCAATGTGGCGTCACCGTCCCGCACGAACCGCCGATAGGAAAAGGTCAAAGACCAGCGCATCGCGTCGCGTTCCACCAAGGTGATGGTCAAAAGACTCCCGGGGTATTCCGGGGTTGCCTGAGTGACGAACCGCAGCCATTCCCCCGTTTGCCACGTCACACGCTCTTCGAACGTCCGGTCACCGAACGCGATCCGCCGCGTCAGCGCTGCTTCTTTGGGCGCGTGCCAAAGCACATCACACGCCGTCACCCCGTCGATCCACCGCTGTGGGAACGTGACGCGCTCCCACAAACGCTGCCACACCGTGTCCCGTGATAGCGGCACCGATACCGCAAGCGGCAGGGTATGACAAACCTCCAACAACATGGTACCTCACCCACGCGTCGCGCACACGTCACCCATCGCCACTGTAGCGAACGAACCCCTTCGCCGTCAAACGGGCGCGAAGCCGCGCGGCATCCCCCTCAGAGGGCAGTTCTGTTTTTATGGTTTGGTTTTTCTATAAATATCTCTAAAATAAGTCTACACTCTGCCCAATCGTGGGGATAACCCCCTGAAAGCCGCCAAGACATGCGCCAAAACCCTGGGGATACTCCTGTACACAACGCCGGTACGGCGGTTGGAACGTTGACGTACCGTTTGCGGTGCATGCTGAGAAAGAGACGATGGTTCGTCAACCGTTCCCGCGCCATCCCCAGCTTGTCCACTGTGGTGTTTCTGCTACACCTGCTACTGGGTATCGCATTCGCACCCACCGCTTGGGCGGGACTGCTGCCCCAGTGGTTGCAGAGCCACGTCATGCCGACGCTCCTCATCGACCCTACGGACGGCACCATCGTAGACGCGAACGGCGCGGCAAAGGCCGAAAACCGCAACGATTTCGTCTTTCCCCACCGCTTGGCCGACGGCCGCGTCAGCGAAATCCACGGGTTGGTCCACGACGTCACCAAAGAGATGCACTTGACCGAAGCGCTCGAACGGATCGCGTACCACGATCCGCTCACCGGATTGGCCAACCGCAACGGGCTTGTCGCTGGGCCGAGCAAGCGATCGCACGCTGCGTCGCAGAAAAAAAACCAAGCTTCGTCGTGTTGGGGGTGCTCGACCTCGACGAATTCGCGGCGGTCAATCTCCACTACGGGATTGTGCGCAAGGATACGGGATCGCGAAGCCGATGCCTGCGCAGGAAGCCGCGGCGTGGGCGGCGTCGTGCACGTTCATTCACAAAATTATCCACAAGCCGAAACCTGCATTACAGGTAACCATCCTGCAACCGATCGGAGTGGGTCGCATTGGGGAAAAGTTGACGCACAGATCACGCAATGATTTGTCGATAAAAGAAAAATGGCACGGTGACTGCTTTTTCATCCCCAAACGATCCCCGCCAAAATCCAAGTCGATCCCCAAGATTACCGACAGCACATTGCTGGACGAAGTCTATTGTTAACAGAGTTATCCACAGAACAACGGCGCGCATTGTTTACAGAGTCTCTTGTAAGAAAAATCAAAGTCAACAAATTCATCGACCCCGAACCCACGGCAAAGAGTGCGTGGTACGGATCACGAACGCGCCCGTTGCGGTACAATGCGTGTCATCAAATTGTCACATTCGCTCGGTAGACTGCGCCCCGTCATCCTCAGTAACCCAAAGGAGCAGTCCGATGAAACTTCGCAACACCCTTTCCCTGGTCGCCACGCTTGCCGTAGCGGGTGTCGTCACAACCCCGGCGGTGACCTTCGCGGCGGAAAAAATAGTGAAGATCGACGGTTCGAGCACCGTCTATCCCGTCACCGAAGCCGTTGCGGAGGAGTTCCAGACCGCGCAACGCGGCAAGGTGAAAGTCACGGTTGGCATTTCCGGCACCGGCGGCGGTTTCAAGAAGTTTTGCCGTGGTGAGACCGATATCTCCAACGCGTCGCGTCCGATTCTCGACAACGAGATGAAGTTGTGCGCCGAAAACGGCATCCAGTACATCGAACTCCCTGTGGCGTTCGACGCGCTCACCGTGGTGATCAACCCGAAAAACACCTGGGCCGAAGAGATGACGGTTGCCGAACTCAAGAAGATGTGGTCGCCCGAAGCGCAAGGGGTGATCACCAACTGGAAGCAGGTCTCTCCCCGTTTTCCGGATCGGCCGCTCAAACTCGCGGGTGCTGGGTCGGATTCGGGAACGTTCGACTATTTCACCGAAGCGATCGTGGGTAAAGCCAAGTCGAGCCGTGGCGACTACCTGGCGTCTGAGGACGACAACGTGGTCGTGCAGTTCGTGAGCTCGGATGAGAACGCGCTCGGTTACTTCGGCCTGGCGTACTATCTTGAGAACCAAGACAAACTGAAAGCGGTGAAGATCAAGAAGGACGAAAATTCGCCAGCGGTCGCGCCCAGCGTCGAAACGGTGAATAACGGTACCTATCAACCGCTTTCGCGCCCGATCTTCATCTACGTCAATGCCAAAGCGGCCAAAGAGAAACCGGAAGTGCGTGAATTCGTCGCGTTCTACCTCAAGCACGCTGGAAAGTTGGCCAAAGAGGTGGGGTACGTCAATTTGCCCGACCGTGCGTATGAGCTGGCGATGAAGAATTTCCAAGCGATGAAGACGGGTACCGCTTTCGGTGGCCATGCCGAAGTGGGTGTGAGCGTCGAAGAACTGCTTGCGCGCGAAACCAAGGAGTAAATGGTTTTAGAGAAAACGGCTGTGGGCAAGGGTGCGTACAGCCGTTTTTTTTGTCTACCCTGCATCACCGACAAGGAAACCCTGTCGTGACCGCTGAGCCAAGCCATTGCGCATCGCTTCCTGAAGGGCATGTCACCCATACCCGTGCCCGCAACGTCAAAGAGCGGCTGATCGAAACGGCGCTGTTCCTTGCCGCATTTTCTGCGGTGGCGACAACCGTGGCGATCGTCGCGATCCTCCTCTATGAAGGGTGGAGCTTTTTCCAGCACGTCTCACTCGTGGAATTCCTCACCCATACGCAATGGACACCGCTCTTCGAAAAAGCGGAGTATGGGGTCTTGCCGCTTATTGCTGGCACATTCACCATTTCGGCAATCGCGGTGCTGGTCGCGATTCCGCTTGGGCTCACGGTTGCGATCTACCTCTCTGAGTTTGCTTCGCATCGCGTACGCGAAACCGTCAAACCCTTTCTTGAGCTTTTGGAAGGGGTACCGACCATCGTCTACGGTTACTTTGCGCTGCTTTTCGTCACGCCGCTCTTGCAGAAACTCATTCCTGGGCTGCCCGGTTTCAACATGTTGAGCCCCGGGATCGTGATCGGGATCATGATCACGCCGTATGTGGCGTCGGTATCCGAAGACGCGATGCGCGCGGTGCCGATGGCGATGCGCGAGGCCTCGTACGCGATGGGGGCGACACGCTTCCAAACGGCAATGAAAGTGGTGTTGCCCGCCGCGATCTCCGGTGTGGTCGCCGCGTTCATCCTGGGTATTTCCCGAGCGGTCGGGGAGACGATGGTGGTTGCGATCGCTGCGGGGCAACAGCCCAATTTCACCTTCGATCCGCGTGAGCCCGCCGCGACGATCACTGCCTACATCGTGCAGGTGGCGATGGGGGATCTGCCGCACGGGTCGATCGGTTATCAGAGTATCTTCGCAGTCGGGTTGGTGCTCGTGGTGATCACCCTCTTTTTCAACGTGATCGGCCAATACGTGCGCCGGCGCTGGCGGGAGGCCTACTGATCATGCAGCAGAGCGAAAAAAACGAACTTACCGCGCTGCGGCGCGATATTGCGAAGCGCCGCCGCTGGGACGTGATTTTCGGATTGATCGGCTTGGGGGCGACGCTCATCGGAGTGATCGTGCTGTTCGCGCTCTTTACGGACCTGGTGCTCGATGGGTACCGCCACGTGGTGCAGGAAGAGTTCTATTTCAACTTCCCGTCGCGGCGGCCGGAGCGCGCCGGGATCTATTCCGCGTGGGTGGGAACGGCGTTGGTGATGATCGTGACCTTCCTGGCCGCAGCACCGCTGGGGGTTGCCGCTGCAGTCTATCTCGAAGAGTACGCGCCGAAGAACTGGCTCACGGAGCTCATCGAGATCAACGTCACCAATTTGGCCGCGGTGCCGTCGATCGTCTATGGGTTGCTCGCGCTGGGTCTCTTCGTCTATATCCTCGACTTCGGGCAAAGCATTCTCACCGCGGGGCTGACGCTCGCGTTGATGATCCTGCCGGTGGTGATCGTCGCGACGCGTGAAGCGTTGCGCGCGATTCCCCAGCACATCAAAGAGGCGGCGTACGCGTTGGGCGCTACCCGGTGGCAGGTGGTTTCCGACCATCTGGTCCCGTACGCGTCGGGCGGGATCCTGACCGGGGTGATCATCGGAATGGCGCGCGCGATCGGCGAAACGGCGCCGGTGATCACGATCGGGGCACTCACCTTCATCGCGTTCCTGCCGCCGATGCCTTTCGCTGGCGATCCCCCCGCAGGGCCTTTCGACTGGCTCTTTTCCCCATTTACTGTACTGCCCATCCAGATGTTCAACTGGCTTTCCCGACCACAGTCTGAGTTCCATTCGCTTGCGGCTGGGGTGGGGATCGTGATCATCGTCGCCACGCTCCTGATGAATGGTCTGGCGATCTGGCTCCGGTACCGTATTCGTCGCAATCTCACTTGGTAAAGCACCATGGATCAACCACAACGCATCGTTCATGAAGCCACCGGGGTAACACTCGACGCGCCGGTGAAAGCGCAAGCCAAAGGGTTCCACTTCTACTACGGCGCGCACCATGCGCTCAAAGACCTCAACATGCCCGTTGCGGAAAAACGGGTGACGGCGCTGATCGGCCCTTCGGGGTGCGGGAAATCGACTTTCCTGCGCAGCTTCAACCGCATGCACGACCTCTACCCGGGCAACCGCTATGTTGGTGAAATCCGTCTCTATCCGGACGACATCAACCTGGTTTCGCCCGAAGTCGACCCGATCGAGATCCGCATGCGGGTGGCGATGGTGTTTCAGAAGCCCAACCCGTTTCCGAAATCGATCTTCGACAACGTCGCGTATGGTTTGACGGTCCGTGGCATGAAAAACCGCACCGAAATCGCGGACCGGGTGGAAGCGGCGCTCAAAGCGGCGGCGTTGTGGGACGAAGTGAAAGACCGGTTGGATGCGTTGGGCACGTCGCTTTCCGGCGGACAGCAGCAGCGGCTCTGCATCGCGCGGGCGCTTGCGGCGGAACCGGAGATTTTGCTGCTCGACGAGCCCACGTCGGCGCTCGATCCGATTGCGACCGCGTCGATCGAAGAGCTGGTGACCGAACTGCGCGACCGGGTGACGATTCTGATCGTGACCCACAACATGCAACAAGCGGCACGGATCTCCGATTACACCGCGTTCATGTATTTGGGGGAACTGGTCGAGTTCGGCCCGACGGACGAGATCTTCGTCCGCCCGAAAAAGAAACAGACCGAAGACTACCTCACCGGCCGTTTCGGTTGAGCCGTCTCGGGTGCGTTACAGGGGGTGTGCCGTGTCGCACCCCCTACCGCTGGTTTGTGGCCAGAGCTGGCGCGGCTTATGGTTGGCGGGCGGCCACGACCCGGTTCTTGCCCGCGCGTTTCGCGGTGTAGAGCGCTTCGTCGGCGCGGGCGACCAGCTGTTCGAGCGTTTCGCCGTCACCTAGCCATTCGGCGACGCCAGCGCTGAAGGTGATCACGTGGTGGCGATCGTCGTAGAAGAAGAGCGATTTGGTGAGCTCGCGCTGCAGGCGTTGGACCACCCGCTCGGCCACGGAGCGATCGGTTTCGGGAAAGACGATCACGAACTCTTCGCCCCCCCAACGGGCGATGCCATCCTGCGGACGCAGATAGCGTTTCGCGATCGCGGCCAGGTGCTGTAACGCCCGGTCTCCGGCCAGATGACCGAAGGTATCGTTGAATTTCTTGAAATTGTCGAGGTCGAGCACCGCGAGCGAGAGCGGCGTCTGTAAGCGGAGCGCACGCGCTTTTTCGCGGTGCCAGAAATTTTCCAAACCGCGGCGGTTCTTCAGGCCCGTGAGCGGGTCGCTCACCGTCTGTTGCGACAATTCGCGCAGCTCTTGTTCGAGCCGCTCCATCCGTTCGCGCGTCGCCAACAGCTCTTGCTGGATGCGCTGTGCCGTTTGCGAAATCTGCGCAGAAGAGTGGTGCATGAACTGAGTGCGTTCAACCGTTTGCACCAATACGTCGCGCAGTTCGGTGAGGGTTTTTGCCTGCTGAACTTTGGCAACCGTTTTCTTGAGTTCGTCGGCGTACTGACCGCTGTCGCTCGAAAACGACGCAAGCCGTTCGATCACGACGGAGAGGAGTTCGCGGATCTCCACTTCGGCTTTGCGCCGTTCGTCGATCACCTGGCGTTGCGCGTCGATCAATTGTTCGAGCCGTTCGCTCGCCTCCTCCAAAATGCCCGCTTCGTGCATCCGCGCAAGCGCGTCGCGGATGAATTTGACCTGTTGCCGCGCCAGTTCCGCTTCGAGCACGAAATTGTCGAGGTGGCGCAACATCAATTCGACCAGCCGCGTGAGGTCGCGCGCATGGTCGCTTACCGCGATCGCGATCGGCGCCGCGGCCTCGATGAAGAGTCGCAATTCGTGCGCCAGTTCCGCCGTCATGGGTTCCGCATCGAGGCGCTGCAACAGCGAAACCGCGATCTCGTGCAGGTCGGCTTCTGGGTTGAGGAACGGGAGAAAAAGCTCGCGGATCACCGCAGCAAAGAGTTCGTTGAACTCGCGGTCGAACGCGGCAGGCTGTGGCGCTGGAGCCGCGGTCGCGGAAACGGAATGGGGATGTTCCGGCTCGTTGGCCAGAAACCATTCGGCCGCCCGTTCGAGCGCGGGTTGCGCGGCGGTGTAGTTGCGTTTGGCGAGCGCGTCGTGGGCGATTTTCAGGTGGCGCGCGATCTCGGGGGGATCGCTGGGCAGCAGTTTCGCGAGTGTTTGGAGCAAAACCGGCGTGGCAGGAGTCGGGGGGACGGGCAGACCGCGCACGTCGAAATAGGTTTCGCGCAATGCGTCGCCACTCAAACGCGTGCCGAAGCGCTCGATCAGCCGGGCGATGATCGGCCGTAACTCCTCCGTTGCCGCCCCGTTTTTGTTATGCTTCGTACTCAAGCCGTTACCCTCTTTTTTTCTTTGCCAAAGTATATAACAAAGGTTGGAAGCGCGTGCGCGAACGTCGTGATCCGTTACCCGAAGTCTCTCTCGAGCAGTTGCAACCCGGGGTCCATATCGAGCTCGACCTGCCGTGGCTCGACCATCCCTTCTGGTTCAACGCATTCACGATCAAAGACGAGGCGCAGTTGGCCGAACTCAAAGCGTTGGGGTTGACGAAGGTGCGGTGGAACCCCAAAAAGAGCCGGGTACCGCCGCTGCCGCCTCCAGAAAAGGGAACCGCACAGCCGACAACCGAATCCCAGCAAGCGGTAGCCAATGTCGAGAAGGTTCGGGCGCAGATCGCGGCGCAACGGGCCGACAAACGCAAACAGCACGAAGCGGTGGTGGCGATGCGCCGAACGTTGGCCCGCTGCCAAGAGGCCTACCAGGCAACCACCGAACGCACCCGAGCGGCGCTTGCCGCGATCGACCGCGGACAGCCCGACGGCGCGCGGTTGGCGCGCGATGTCGCTGCAGAGGCGGCGAGCCGTTTCACCCCGCAGGCGGAGGTGGTATTGCAGCTCATCGCCGAGCATGCGCACGACGAGGGGGCGACGGGCCATGCGCTCAACACGATGGTGGTGGCGCAGATGCTCGCGCATCGCATGGGCTTCGATCAGGCACAGATCGAGGCGGTGGGCACCGCAGCGCTGCTGCACGATATCGGCAAAGCGCGCATTCCCACGAGCGTGCTCTATAACACGAAGCGAAACCGCGCCGAAGAGCGACTCTATCGCCTCCATCCGGTCTATGGGGCGGAATGGTTGGCCGAAATCCCAGGAATAGCCGACGAGATCCGTCTTTGGGTTCGTGCGCACCACGAGCGCATCGACGGCAAGGGGTTTCCCGATGGCTTGGCGGACGATGCAGTGCCGCTCGCGGCGCAGATCGTCGGGTTGGCGAACCGCTTCGACAATCTCTGTAACCCGATCCCCGGGCTACCTGCATTGCCGCCCGCGAAAGCGGTGGCGTGGCTCTATCGCCACGAAAAGGGGGCATGGAACGAGGCGCTCTTCGCCGTCTTCGTCAAGATGATCGGTGTCTATCCGCCCGGGACCTTCGTCCGTCTGTCCAACGACGCGGTGGGGTTGGTGTTGCGCAATAGCCCCCGGGATCCGTTGCGCCCGTGGGTGCTGCTCTATGAGCCCGAAACGCCGCGCAGCGAACTGGTTGCGATCGACCTCACGACGGTTCCCGACGTGACCATCGCCGAAGCGGTGCCACCGGAACGCTTGCCGCCGGAGGTGGTCGAAACGCTCGACCCCAGGTGCAAGGTCCGTTATTTTCACGACGTGGCGCGCTGATCCTGGCGTACGGTTCGAGAGGGGTTGGGTCGATTGGTCGAAAGCAGTTGAGGGCAAAGGGAAGAAATGCGTTTTTTCATTACCGGAACAGCCGGTTTCATCGGTTTTCACTTGGCGCAGCAGTTGCTCGAAGCGGGTCATACGGTCACCGGCTTCGACGGGCTGACCGACTATTACGACGTAACCCTCAAACGCCGCCGCCACGCGCTTCTTACCATGTATCCGGCGTTCACCGCGGTGGAAGCGCTGCTCGAGGATCAGACGGCGTTGGATCGCGCAGTGGATGCGGCGCAGCCGGAGGTGATCGTCCATTTGGCCGCGCAGGCCGGGGTGCGTTACAGCTTGGAAAATCCGCGTGCGTATATCGACGCGAACCTGGTGGGCACGTTTCACCTTTTGGAAGCGGCAAAACGGGTGCAGCCCAAGCACCTGTTGCTGGCGTCTACAAGCAGCGTCTATGGCGCGAACCGCGAGATGCCATTCGTCGAAACCCAGCCGACCGAGACGCCGCTCACCCTCTACGCCGCGACCAAAAAGGCGAACGAAGCGATGGCGCACGCCTACGCGCACCTGTGGCAGCTTCCCACCACCCTTTTTCGCTTCTTCACCGTCTATGGCCCGTGGGGTCGGCCCGATATGGCGCTCTTCAAATTCACCCGCGGCATTCTCGACGGCACGCCGATCGAGATCTACAACCACGGTGAGATGTACCGCGATTTCACCTATATCGACGACTTGGTGCGCGCGATTTGCTTGCTGGTCGACGTGCCGCCACCCCCTCCGTCGGCGCGTACCGAAGAACACGGTTGGCAGCCGATTCCTGGCGATACGCTGAGCCCGGTTGCGCCATGGCGGGTGGTCAATATCGGCAATTCGCAACCGGTGCGGCTGTTGGATTTCGTCGATGCCCTCGAAAAAGCGCTCGGAAAAAAGGCGGTTCGCCGCTACCTCCCCATGCAAAAGGGCGATGTCCCGGCAACGTGGGCCGACTGTTCGCTGCTCGAGCGGCTCACGGGGTACACGCCGCAGACTCCGGTTGCCGAAGGGGTGGCGCGGTTCGTGGCGTGGTATCGCGACTATACCGGGAGATGAGGATGGATAAGAAACTGCCGATCGGCATCCAGAGTTTCACGCAGATCCGCCGGGAAGGGTACTACTACGTCGATAAGACCCCATTTTTGGCACGCATGGTGGAAAGCGGCGGCAAGTACTATTTTCTTTCCCGTCCGCGGCGCTTTGGCAAGTCGTTGCTGCTCGACACGATCGCATGCGCCTTTTCCGGGCAGCGCGAACTCTTCGCGGCGCATGATGGGCGAGACGGCAGCGCGCCGCGCGAAGCGCTCTACCTTGCGGATCATTGGGACTGGCGCAAACGCTATCCGGTGATTCGCCTTTCGTTCGGGACCGGTTCGTTCGCGAACGAAGCGGCGGTCGATGCGGTGATCCGCTATCAACTCAAGCGCAACGCACAACAGCTAGGACTCGGTGACGCGCCGCAATGGCCGCAACCGGGGCTTGCGCTCATGGAGCTCATCGAACGCGCCGCGAACCAGCACGGCGCGCCGGTGGTGGTGCTGGTGGATGAATACGACAAACCGATCCTCGACGCGATCAACGATCCTGAGCAAGCGGCGGTGCACCGTGCGATCCTGCGCGACCTCTATAGCGTGCTCAAGGACGCTGCAGAGAACCTCCGTTTCGTCTTCCTCACCGGGGTCTCCAAATTCAGCCAAGTCTCGCTCTTTTCCGGGCTCAACAACCTCAACGACATCACGGTCGATGACGACTTTGCGGCGATCTGTGGCTACACCGACGCCGACCTCGACACTGTCTTTGCGCCCGAGTTTGCCGCCGCCGCGGCAGACGGCAAGCCGCTCGACCGCGAACGGGTGCGCTTATGGTACAACGGCTACTGGTGGGGCGGCACCGAGCGGGTCTATAACCCGTTCGACGTGCTCCTTTGCTTGGCCAAGCGCGAATATCGCCCGTGGTGGTTCGAAACCGCAACGCCGACCTTTTTGATCGAGCTCCTCACAGCGCGCGGCTTTTTCACACCACAACTGGAGCGCACCTACGCCACCCACCAGCTGCTGGGTAGCTTCGACGTCGGGACGATGCCAAGCGAGACGCTCTTGTGGCAGACCGGCTATTTGACGATTGCCCGTAAAGTGGAGGAAGCGGGGCAACTCCTTTACGAGTTGGCCATTCCCAACCAAGAGGTGCGGGTGGCGTTGAACGAAGCGTTGTTGGATGCGCTTCTGCCCCACCGCCACGAAGTGGAAGCGACGCTCAACGTGCTGCGGGCGTTGCGTGAAGGCGACAGCGAGACGCTGCGGGCCGAGTTCGACCACCTTTTCGCGCAAATTCCCTATGACTGGCAGTACCCGCTGGGTCACCTCGAAGCCTACTACGCAAGCCTTTTCTACAGCTTTCTGGCAAGCACTGGCGTGCGGTTGCTGGCCGAAGCGCACACCCGTGATGGTCGGGTCGACCTGGTGATCCAGGCGGGTGCGACCGTCTGGGTGGTCGAATTCAAGGTAGTGGCAGGCGAAAGCGCAACGGGGGCGGCGCTGGCGCAGCTGCGTGCGCGCGACTACGCCGCTGCGTATCGTGCCGCGCCGGGTGTGACGCGGGTGATCGAACTCGGGGTGGAGTTCAGCAAAACCACACGGCGGATCGTCGGATGGATGTGCGCATGATCCGGGTGATCGGGGCGCGACAGAACAACCTCAAAGAGCTTACCGTCACCGTTCCCACCGGGCGGCTGGTCGCGATCACCGGCGTTTCGGGGGCGGGTAAATCGTCGCTGGCGCTCGAAATCCTCTACGCCGAAGGGCAGCGGCGCTACGTCGAAACCTTTTCCCCGTACGCGCGGCAATTTTTCGAACGGCTCGACCCGCCGGACGTGGATGCAGTGGAAGGGATCCTGCCGGCGGTGCGCATCGAAGCGGGGGGCGCGGTACGCACTTCGCGGGCGACGGTGGGCACGCTCACCGAAATCGACGACCTCCTGAAGGTGATCTGGGCGCAAGCGGCGACGTGGCGCTGTCCCTGTTGCGATTGTGACGCAGTGCGTTTCGCCGACGCACACGCGGTCTGGTCATGGTGTACCGAGCAGTTTCGGACACCCGACGCAGGGAACGTTGGGGAAGAAACAGAGAACGCAGGGAAAAATGGGCGTGCGGCGGGAGAGCGTGTCGCGATCGCCTGGCCCCTCCTCGTTCCTGCGAATTGGTCGCCCGAAGCGGCATGGCGCGGGCTCGCCGCGCAGGGCTTTTCACGCGTATTGGGCGCCACCCCACACGAAAAGGGGGCGGTGTGGTGGGTGGTGAGCGACCGGTTGCGCTTTCATGCGGACGAACGAGAGCGGTTCGTCGCCGCGGTGACCGCCGCGTCGGCGCGCAGCGATAACGGCGTGGTGCTCATCGCTCGTTGGGACGCTGTTGCTGCGTGGCACGCAAGCGAAGGGGAACTGCCCCGCCATTGGGAACCCCCCCACGACGGAGTTTGGTTCGTTTCGCTCACCGACCCCTGTTGCCCGCGGTGTGGCGAAGCAGCGCCGCGCGCGACCCCGGCGCTCTTTTCCTACAACAACCCGCTGGGCGCATGTCCCACCTGCCGCGGATTTGGCGACCTCCTCGAGATCGACTGGGACAAAGTGATTCCCGACCCGTCGCGCACCCTTTCCGACGGCGCGATCCGCCCGTGGCAGAGCGGCGAATCGCAGCAGTGCCAAACGGAACTGGAACAGTTTGCCCGTGCCCGCGGGATCCCTTTGGATGTGCCGTGGGAAGCGCTTCCCGACGCGGTCCGGCGCTGGGTGATCGAGGGCGACCCGGAGTGGGTCAGCTGGGAGCACAGTTGGCCGAAACACTGGTACGGCGTGCGCCGCTATTTCGAATGGCTGGAAAGCCGCAGCTATAAGATGCACATGCGGGTGCTGCTGTCGCGCTACCGTTCGCCGCGCCGTTGCCCGGCGTGCCACGGCACGCGGCTCACCCCCGCGGCGCTCGCTTGGCGGTTGGCTGGCACGACGATCGCGGCGTTTCGCGAATGGGCGGTGCGTGACGCACGCGCGTTCTGGGAAACGCTTCCCGTCGCCACCTGGCCCCGCGGCGTGCGGCTGGCGTGGGAAGCGGCGCGCGAACGGCTCCGCTACCTCGACGAAGTGGGGCTGGGCTATCTGACGCTCGCCCGCGCCGCACGGACGCTTTCCGGCGGCGAACTGCAGCGGATTCGCCTCACCACGGCGCTCGGGGTGGAACTGACGCAAACCCTGTTCGTCTTGGAAGAACCCACTGCGGGGTTGCACGCGCGCGACGTCGATCGCGTGATCGCCGCGATGCGGCGGCTCGTCGCGTTGGGCAACACCGTGGTGGTGATCGAACACGACCCGCAAGTGATCGCCGCGGCCGATTGGGTGATCGACCTCGGGCCAGGGTCGGGTGAACGCGGGGGTTCGCTCGTCTTCGCTGGGCCACCCAGCGCGCTCGCTGCCCATCCGACTTCACGCACTGGCCACTATCTGCGCCGATGGCACGAACGGTGGGCAGCCGATCGAAACGCTGTTGCCTCCGCAACACACGCCGCACCGCCTTCCTGTGTCCCTGACGCGGAGTCACCTGTGCGCGGCAAGCTTTCCGCACCCCCTGCTGCCGTTGTCGAATCCCAAACCGTGCCGAATGGACGCGCCAAACCCGCTGCGCCGACCCTGACCCTTTCGGTTCGCGAACGGCACAATCTGCGCGATTTCTCCGTGACCCTGCCTCTGACGGGTCTCACGGTGATCGCCGGGGTTTCCGGTTCCGGTAAATCGACGCTCGTCGAGGAGGCGCTGGTTCCCGCAGTGACCGCCGCGTTGGCCGGGTTGCCGCTTCCCGACGGGGTAACCCTCACCGCCGACTGGGACGGGCGAACCGAACGCGGACCCGACCCTGCCATTCCGTTGCCGATTGCCGAAGTGCTGTGGGTCGACCAATCGCCGCTTGCCAAAAGCGCCCGCTCGGTTCCGGTCACGGTGCTCGGGGTTTGGGACGGCTTTCGCAAAGCGTTTGCCCAGAGCGACGCAGCGCGGCAACAGGGGCTCAACGCCGCCGCGTTCTCGTTCAACAGCGGTGCCGGTCGCTGCCCGGCGTGCCAAGGCGCGGGGTACACCCGGATCGAGATGCAGTTCCTGGCCGACGTCTACCTCAAATGTCCGGTGTGCGACGGCAAGCGCTTTCGCAGTGAAGTGCTGCAGGTGACCTGGTTGGGGGCGAACGTCGCCGAATGGTTGGCGATGACCGTCGATGAGGCGATCGCGCGTTTGGCGACCGACCCGGTGGGGAATAAGCTCGTCCCGCCGCTCGCGCACCTGGCGGCGTTGGGTTTGGGGTATCTGCGGCTCGGGCAACCGACGCCGACTTTGGCGGGCGGCGAAGCGCAACGCTTGAAACTCGCGGCGGCGCTCGCCGCCGAAAAGGGGGCGGCGAAGCGCGCGCCCGAAGCGCATAATCGACGTTTGATCGTACTCGACGAGCCAACCACAGGGCTGCACGAAGCCGAAGTAGCGCAACTCCTGGCCTTTTTGCGCGCCCGCACCGCAGAGGGGGACGCGGTGGTGGTGGTCGAACACCATCGCGAGGTGATCGCTGCGGCCGACTGGGTGATCGAATTGGGCCCCGAAGGGGGTGAAGCGGGTGGACGGCTGGTCTTCGCGGGGCCGCCTGCGCAACTCGCGGCGGCAACGACCGCAACCGCTGCCGCGTTGCGCGGCGCGGCCCTTTCCCCATCTCCGCTGGCAACACGAACCGCTACCCCCGCTGGCATCGAGGCGGCAGCATCGGGGAAAGAGGCGAACGACCCCCAACTGCGGCACGTTGCCGAAGCGCCTGCGCCGTACACGGGCGCCGTTTCACACCCTTCTTCCGTCGCGGCTGCGCTGCCCGCACCAGCGGATGAGACGAAGCGACACGTTTCGGTACTCCCACCCTCGGCACCCCCCTCGGCGATCGCGGTGATCGGCGCGCACGAACACAACCTCAAAGGGATCGACGTCACGATCCCGCACGGGCGCTTCACCGTGATCACCGGCCGCTCCGGTTCGGGGAAATCGACGCTCGCGTTCGATATCCTCTTCGCCGAAGGACAGCGCCGCTACCTGTTGGCGCTCGATGCCTACGCGCGGCAGTTCGTTCAGCCGCCGCCCCCGCCCGCGGTCGATCGGCTCACGGGGTTACCCCCCACCGCGGCGATCGAACAGCGCACGAGCCGCGGCGGCTGGAAAAGCACAGTCGCTACCCTCACCGAACTCTCCCCTTTCCTGCGCCTGTTATGGACCAAACTGGGCGTGCCCCAGTGCCCGAAATGTAACGTCCCGGCTGCGGTTCGTTCCGCCGAAGCGTGGGCGGAAGCGCTGTGGCAAAGTGGCGCGCCGCCCGAGGTCGTCTGCGCCGCGCTCGTGCGCAGGCGCAAAGGGGTCTATCAGGATCTCGCCGATTGGGCTGCGGCGCGCGGGTACGAAACGCTCTTCGTCGACGGCGAGGAACGGCCCACCCATCCGTGGCAACGGCCCGATCGCTACCGTGAGCACGAGATCGACCTGCCGGTGGTGTGGCGCCCCCGCACCGAACCGGAACTGGCGCGGGCGATCGCTGCCGCGTGGCGGTTGGCCGACGGCTGGGCGAAGGTGCGCGTCGCGGGCACGTGGCGGGTGGTGAGCGCGCATGCGGTCTGTCCCGCGTGTGGTGACGCACTGCCGCCTTTGGATCCGCGCCTCTTTTCCAACCATTCGCCGCTCGGTTGGTGCCCCGAATGTCTGGGAACGGGACGGCACATGGTTGGAGCACGTGCTGAGACGGACGACGGTCAGCCCCGCTCCTTTGCCGAAGCGGTGGAGTGGGAGACGAAACACGTCGATGCGAACCGCCCCTGCCCGGCGTGCCACGGCAGCCGCTTGAACCCGGCGGCGCGCGCGGTAACGGTGGCGGGACTCCGTTGGGAAGCGCTCGAACGGATGACGATCGCCGAAGTGGCGGCGTGGCTCGACGCCCAAGAAGCGCATTGGCGGGCGTCTGCGTCTGCGGCGATCGTCGCCGAGCTCCTTCCCGGGTTGCGCGCGCGGCTGCAGCTGCTCGACGACGTCGGCGTCAGCTACCTCACGCTCGACCGCGCCGCGCCAACCCTCTCCGGTGGCGAAGCGCAGCGGATCCGCCTCGCGGCGCAACTGGGGGTGCAACTGACCGGTGTCGCCTACATCCTCGATGAGCCGACGATCGGGCTCCATCCCCAAGACGACGCGCGCCTCATCGCTGTGCTCAAACGGCTGCGCGATCAAGGGGCGACGGTGGTGGTGGTCGAACACGACGCGCGGGTGATCGAAAGCGCCGACTGGGTGATCGACCTTGGCCCGGGCGCAGGCGAACACGGCGGCGAAGTGGTCGCGAGCGGTCCGCCGGAAGCGATCAAGAACCACCCCACGTCGGATACCGGTCGCGCACTCCGTGAAGGAATTCCGCACCGCCTGGTTCCACCGCGCGACCCGCCTACCGCGTGGCTCACCGTGCGCGGCGCGTGTGCGAACAACCTCACCGGTTTCGACGTCGCGATCCCGCTCAATCGCCTCACGGTGGTCGCCGGTGTTTCGGGATCGGGCAAATCGACGCTGGTGCATGAGGTGCTTGCTGCCTCGCTCACCGCTCGCCGCCCCGTTGGCTGCCGCGCGGTGGACAACGCCGACGCGGTGGCACGACTCGTCGTCGTCGATCAAAGCCCGATCGGCAAGACCAGCCGCTCCTGCCCCGCCACCTACCTCAAATGTTTCGACCCGATCCGCGCCCTCTTCGCTGCGACGCCCGAAGCGAAAGCGCGCGGCTACCGCGCCGCTTTCTTCTCGTTCAACAGCGGCGAAGGGCGGTGCCCGGTGTGCAACGGCAACGGCTGGGTCGCCGCGGAGATGGCCTTTCTGCCGACGGTGCGCGAACCGTGCGATGCGTGCGGCGGCAGCCGCTACCGCAGCGACGCGCTTGCGGTGCGCTATCGCGGCAAGACCATCGCCGAGGTGCTCATGATGACCGCCGAAGAGGCGGCCACCTTCTTCGCAGCCCACCCGAAGATCGCCGAGTCGTTGCGCCTGATGACCGAAGTGGGGTTGGGCTACCTGCGGCTTGGGCAGACGAGCGCGACCCTTTCGGGGGGCGAAGCGCAACGCCTCAAACTGGTCGCGGAATTGGGGAACCGAGCGGCACGGCCAACACTCTACCTCTTCGACGAACCGACGGTTGGGCTCCACATTGCCGATGTCGCGCTCCTTCTGCCCGTGCTCCACCGCCTGGTCGATGCCGGCCACACCGTGGTGGTGATCGAACACGACCGCGACGTCTGGCAAGAGGCCGACTGGTTCATCGAACTCGGACCCGCGGGCGGGCGTGACGGCGGGCGGCTCCTCTACGCCGGCCCGCTCGATGGCGTGATCGCCGCGCAGACGCCGAGCGCGCGGGCGTTGATGGGTTAGAAACCGTGCGGTTGTCGTTCCTCTTGTCAATCGCGGTGCAACCGTTTAGAATAGTACAGATAATGGTACAATTATCGCGGAACGGTTCCCATGCGCGTAGTCAATTTTTCCGAAGCCCGGAACAACCTCAAACGGGTGATCGACCAGGTCATTGCCGACGCCGACTATACGATCATCGTCCGTCGGGATGCTCCCGATGCGGTGGTGCTGTCGCTGGAAACCTTCAACAGCCTGATGGAGACGGTTCATCTCCTCAAATCACCCGCGAATGCTGCTCACCTCGCGCGTTCGCTCGCGCAGTACCGTCAGGGTCAAGTGACGCAGCAGGACTTGATCGATGCCGAGTGACGAGCGGCCATTGAAACTCACCTGGACCCTGGCGGCGTGGGAAGATTATCAATATTGGCAAAGTCAGGACAAAAAGACCTTGAAGCGCATCAATGCATTGATCCAAGACTGTTTGCGCCATCCGTTCGAAGGCATCGGCAAACCCGAACCGTTGCGCGAGAACCTTTCGGGTTTCTGGTCACGCCGCATTGACGAGACCCACCGCTTGGTCTACTGTGTCGATGGCGAAGCGTTGGTGGTGATTGCGTGCCGTTACCACTACTAGGCGCAACTGCTAAGGAGCATCGGGTATGTCGCAAAACCAAACCCCAATCCCCGTCTGGGATCCGCTGCTGCGCCTCTTTCACTGGGCGCTGGTTGCGTGCGTCGTCGGCGCGTTCGTTACGGTGAAATTGGGCGGTAACGCGATGATCTGGCACGGTCGGTTCGGTGTCGCGATTTGCGGGTTGATCGCGTTTCGCCTGCTTTGGGGGGTGATTGGGCCAGAGACCGCGCGTTTTTCCCAGTTCGTCAAAGGGCCTGCGGCGATTCGCGCCTATCTCCAAGGGGCATGGCACGGGATCGGCCACAACCCGTTGGGGGCGCTCTCGGTGGTCGCGATGCTCGCCGTGTTCGGAATCCAAGCGGTGCTTGGGCTCTTTTCCTATGACGAGATCGCGTTTCGTGGGCCGCTCGCGCGCTTGGTCAGCGAAGCGACGCAGCTCGCGCTCACGAGTTGGCACCGCCAACTCGAACCGGTGCTGATCGCGCTCGTCGCGCTGCACCTCACCGCAATCCTCTTTTACCGCGTGGTCAAACGCGAAGACTTGGTGCGGCCGATGATCACCGGCTATCGTTTGGCAACGCCGCATGAGGTCAAGGCCGCACGACTAGAGGCCACCGCCGCGTCGCAGGACGCATCGGCGGCGTCGCACGACGCAACAACTCTACCCTTTGCGGTGGTGTGGCACACGAAAGCCTATTGGGTACGGGCAAGCATTGCGATTGCGGTGGGGATTGCTACCGCGCTTGTGGCGAGCGGGGTTTGGATCCCCGCCCCAGAAGTGGCGCCGGTTGCGGCGCCCGAATGGTGAGCGCTACCCGGTGATCGCTTCGTTTCTACCCGTGGGCGATCACCGCCGCGCCAAAACGGTGGGTTACTCCTCTTCGCGGAATTTTTCGTGGCAGGCTTTGCAGGCTTTGCCGACTTCACCAAACTGCGCTTTGATTTCGTCTTTGTCACCCATTGCCGCCACTTCGGCGAGTTTGTTCGCTTGTTCGACGAAATTGGTCGCGATTTTCCGCACTTCGTCCTGCTCTTGGAAGAAATTCTCCTTGAGGCGCGACTTCTTGAAGCCGACAACGCCCAGCGTATCGGGCGAATAGAGCGCGCCCATACCGGAATTGGCGATCGCGGCGATCACGTTCGCGGCTGCAGAGACCTGCGTCTGGCTGAACGGCATCGTGCCATCAACGACCATCGCTTTGATTTTGCCCATGTTCCAGGCCATGGTGGTGTAGCTGGCCTGGCGGAATTTCACTTTGTCTTCCGGTTTGAGCGCGTCGGCGTGTGCTGCTGCGGCACAGAGTGTGAGCGCTGTGATCATGGCGATGCGTTTCATGGTTCGTCTCCTATCGGGTTGGTCAATCAAAAAGTGATTATAGACGGTCTTTGCGATCTTTGCACAGGGGTGCCCACCCTTTTGCCGTGTAGGCATCCCGTTTGGCGGCGCTGCGTGTGCTCACGCGGTGCCCACGCTGCGGCCACGCAGGCGCGCTGTTACCGAAGTACGCTTTTCAGGCTGGGCAGTTGCATCGTACTTCTGCGCCATCATCTCCCCGATCAAGCGGATCACCTGCTGGCTGCCGGTTTCGGCTTGGTGCATCCCGGCGACGATCGCCTGCAGGATCGAATCGTCGTGGAGCCAATCTTGCTTCGCTTGCGTGATCGCAGCGCGCACACCACTGTGGACCTGTTGGTGCGGCCCTTCGAGTTCGCGGTACGCGGGCAGATGGGAAAACGCGGCTTTGCCGTGCCCTTCGTAGTACCATTTGCCCAAGCGGCAGTTGTGGTGGTCGACCAGAACCGCTTGCGCCTCTTCCCCTTCGCCGCCCTTCTCCACCGCGACGTAGCCGCGTTGCATATAGATCACATGGTCGAGCTTCACGAGGCTCGCAAACGCCACGTCTTTCGCTTTGGTGAGTGCCGCGATCGTCTCTTTCGCGCTTTTTGCCACCTCGTCGAATTGGGCTTCGAAGCCGGTGACTTTGCCCGCAACCTGTTGCGCGGCGTCTGAGAGGGCGAGCGTTTGTGTGACCATCGCGTCGACTTCGCTGCGTAACCCGCCCATCACCTGCCCGATCTCCTCGGTGGCTTTGCGGGTGCGTTCTGCGAGTTTGCGGACTTCGTCCGCAACCACCGCAAAGCCGCGCCCCATCTCGCCCGCGCGCGCTGCTTCGATCGCGGCATTCAACGCCAAAAGGTTGGTCTGCTCGGTGATATCCGCAATCAACTGCACCGCTTTGTCGATCTGGGTGCTCGAGGCTTCGAGCTGTTTTGCGGTTTGTGCGGTTTCGCTCATGCGGTTGGTGATCTCAGTGAGCGTCGCGGCAATAGCACGTACCGTCTGTTGGCTTTGTGCCGCACCCGCTTCGTTCTGTTGCGCGAGTTTCAAGACGCCGTCCATTTCGTTGCCGACCGCTACCAGGTCGCTCTGATTCCCCGCCAAGTTTTTGAGGAGGTTACCGGTATTGAGGTGGTGGAGTTCGCTCATCAAGCGGTTCTTGCGCGAAAACTCCGCCGCTTGTTGCATCGCGTCGAGCGCTTCGTTGATCGCCGCCATCGAGACCGCGAATTCTCCCGGCATCCCGGCCACGAGCGCTTTGCGGGTGAAATCGTCGCGCTGTGCGCGCAGGAAACAGGTGGTGACCTCTTTGAAGTAGGCTTCGACGATATCGAGGAACTCGTTGAGTTCCCACGCCACTTTCCCGATCTCACCCAGCCCTTTGGTATGGGTGATGCGGCGGCTGAAGTGCCCTTTTTTCACCTCCTGCAGCGTCGTAGCGATCTTGCCAAGGGTGACGAAAGGCTGCACGATCGAGCGGTAGGCAAAAAACGCCAAAAAGGTGGTGACGAGCGGCGCGACGATATTGGGAATTTGTGGACCGTTCATCACGAGTGAGTAACCGGCCATCGCCCAGATGAACAACACGAGGACAACCAGGGTGAATTTGATCCGTTGCAGCAGGAACGGAATGTGGGCGCTGACGTGACTCGTCGGCTTTTCGATGAGATCGAGCTCGCTCATGGTTGGGACTCCTTACGCATTGGGGTGCGACTGGAAGAGGTTGAGGACAAACGACTCATAGGTGTGGCCCTTTTCCGCAAGGTGCGCAGTGAGCCATGCAAGCGACGCGTCGCACGCTTTCGCGGCACCTGCTTCCTGTTCGATGCGGCGCATCTCGGCGTAGAGGGGTTCGATCACCGCGATCGCGGCGCGCGGTGCCTGGCGGCGTACCGAAAAGTAACCGAGGATGCGGCCCGCTTCGATGTCGGGCGTGACGTTCGCGAAGACCCAGTAAAAGTGTCCCTCCTTGGTGATGTTTTTGACGAACCCAAACCACTCGTGGCCCTGCGCGATCGTGTCCCAGAGGTGTTTGAACGCGCCTCTGGGCATATCGGGGTGGCGCACCAGATTGTGTTGTACGCCCAGTGCGTCTTCTTCGGTGAAACCAGAAACCTTCATGAAAACGCGGTTGATATAGGTGATACGCCCTTTCGGGTCGGTCTTGCTGATGATCTGCTCATCGGGCGAAAAAGTGACTTCGGTTTGGGTCGGTGTGATCTTGCGTTTCATCGCGCTTTCCCAGAGAGCCGTTTGCACTCATTATAGTGAATCTATCGGCTGCCAACGGAAAAACTTGAGCCCTTTTGGCCCACAAAAAGGCCCACCACCGGTGGGCTCAGGGGGTATCTCAGGCCGTATCGGATTCAGGCAGTCGGAACGGGCCCCTGCCTTGAGGCGTGAATGGGCAGGGGGTGCTCTTGTTATCGGGTTACCGCGATGAAAAGACGCATGCCGTCACGGTCGATCAGCAACGCCACCCGTTTGCCCGCTTTGGCGAGCGCCGCTTTGAGCTCGGCTGGCGTTTGGACCCGCTTCTGATTGACGGCCAAAATGACGTCACCAGGCTGAATTCCCGCTTGCGCAGCGGCGCCGCTCACCGCAGTGACGATCACGCCGCCTTCTACGCCGCGGTTTTTCGCTTCTTGCGGGGTGAGCGGGCGCACGGTGAGGCCGAACGGGGTGTCGTTGTCGGTCCCTTTGGCGGTGGGTGCCGCATCGGGGTCGTCGAGTTCCGCGAGCGTCACCATTTTTTCCAGCCGTTTGCCTTGACGGAGGAGCCCAATCGTCACTTTCTCCCCAGGTCGGCGCTCGCCGATCATCCGCGGCAAGTCACCCGAGTCCTTCACCTCGTTACCATCGACCGCGACGATGATGTCACCCACCTCGATGCCGGCGCGGGCAGCGGGGCTCCCCGGCTCGACTTGCGTCACCAGTGCGCCGAAAGGTTTTTCAAGACCGAAACTCTGCGCCAGCGCCTCGTCCATACCCTGGATCACCACGCCGAGTTTGCCGCGCTGCACTCGACCGTACTGGATGAGTTGGTCTTTGACCTTGAGCGCAACGTCGATGGGGATTGCGAACGAAATCCCCATATAGCCGCCGGAGCGCGAGTAGATCATGCTGTTGATGCCGATCACCTCGCCCTTGAGGTTGAAGAGCGGCCCACCGGAGTTCCCCGGGTTGATCGCGACGTCGGTTTGGAGAAATGGTACGTAGGTCTCGTCGGGCAAGCGGCGCGATTTCGCTGAGATGATTCCGGCGGTGACCGTTTGGTCGAGCCCAAACGGCGCGCCCACGGCGATCACCCATTCGCCCACCCGCGCTTTTTGGGGATCCCCGAAACGGACCGTGGGGAGATTCTGCGCGTCGATTTTGACCACTGCGACGTCGGTCCGTTTGTCGACTCCCACTACCTTCGCGGGGAATTCACGGCCGTCGGCAAGGCGCACGGTGAGTTCCGTCTTACCCCCCTCTTCATCGGAGACGACGTGGGCGTTGGTCAGAATATAGCCGTCGCTGCTGATGATGAAGCCTGAACCCACGCCACGCCGCACTTCGGGGGCGCCCCCCGGGCCGTGCGGGTTGGGAATGATCGGCATCGGAATCCCGAAGCGGCGGAAAAATTCGTAGAAGGGGTCACCCTCTTCGAACGGGAACGGCATCGCGCCGGGAAAACCGGTCCGCTCGACGGTGGTTTTTACCGAAATGTTGACGACGGTGGGTTTGACCGCTTCGGCAAGGTCGGCAAAATCGGGAAGTGAAGCTTCTCGCGTTTCACTGCCGAAAAAGGCTGGGGTGAGCGCCGCGGAGGCGTGGGGGTGGGCGTGCGCGAACAAGGGTAGCAGCGATGCGGCCGCGGTGAGGCACAGCGCTGCCGCGCGCCGGGAAAGGTTCGTGCGGGGATAACGGGCCAGGATTCCATCCATATTGCGTTCCTTTGCAGACAAACGTGGTGTGATCATACCAGCAGGTTAGAATCCTACTCGGTACGGAGAGTTCCAGGAGCGCGAAACGATGACCGGCATCACGTTGAACGAATTGCGCTACTTGGTGGCGCTGGCGCATGCGCGCCATTTCGGACGCGCGGCGGAGCAGTGTGGTGTGAGCCAGCCCACGTTGTCGTTGGCGATCAAGAAGTTGGAAAAACGGCTGGGCGCGTTGCTCTTCGAGCGCACCGCTGCCGATGTGAAGCTCACCGAAGTGGGGCGCGACGTCGTGGCGCAGGCCGAAAAGGTGCTCTTCGAGGTGCAGCGCCTGGAGGAGATCGCGCAAGCGCATCGCGATCCGTTCATGGGGCCGTTGCGGGTGGGCGCGATCTATACGATCGGTCCCTACCTCTTTCCCCGTCTGGTTCCCAAAATGCGGGAAAAAGCGCCACAGATGCCGCTGATTCTGGAGGAAGGGTACACGGCCCAGTTGGCGGAGTCGTTGAAGCGCGGGACGTTGGATGTCGCGGTGTTGTCGCTGCCGTTCGAAGAACCCGGAATCGTCACGCAACCGCTCTATGACGAACCGTTCCGCGTGCTGTTGCCTGCAGACCATCCGTGGTTGGTGCATGAAGCGATTCCGGCGTCGTGGTTGGCCGAAGCGTCGGTGTTGCTCTTGGGGCCGGGCAACTGCTTTCGCGATCAGGTGTTGGAGATCTGCCCGCAGTGTGTCCGTCGATCCCCGCTTGAAGAGCCGTTTGCCGGCAGTTCCTTGGAGACGATCCGTCTGATGGTCGCCAGTGGCTTGGGGATCACGGTATTGCCCGCCTCCGCGGCCGACGACGCCAGCCGCTTGTCGCCGCTGCTTGCCGTGCGGCCGTTCGCACCGCCCGAACCCTACCGCCGGGTGGTGCTGGCGTGGCGGGTCACCTACCCCCGCCACCGCGCGGTCGATCTGCTGCGCGAAGCGATTTGGGAAGCAGGGTTACCGGGTGTGCATCGGACAGGGACGTTGGCGGACGGTTATCTCACCAGTCAGGGAGAGTGCTGGGAGACGACGCAGTCCGTGCGCTAGTGTGAGACGAAAATTTGAAAAAATAATTGACAGAGAAGGAGTCTTGGACTATGATGACAGAGAAATCCGCCCCTGGCAGTAAGCCTTCCCTCACGGATTCAGGGATCGCCGAACCCAGGGGCAGTTCTCTTTTCGAACTTCGCCCTGTCGACCTTTTGCGCCACGTCTCTCCTATCGTCACTGCGGTGATGGTGGATGCTGAATTTTTTCTCAAGCGTGCGCATCGCCTGTTCGGTCCAACAACGCCCCGCGACGCTGCCGAAAAGCTTCACAAGCTGGCACTTGATCATCTCAATGACTCGCACGGCCAGCGTACGGCCCGTTTGTACCGTATTTTTGTGTACGATGCCCCTCCTGTTGCCTGGAAGGGGCATACGCCCCTCAGAAAGCGGTCGCTGGATTTGGCGCAGTCTCCGACGGCACAGTGGCGGCACGCGTTTCATGAGACGCTTCGTGGTCTGCGAAAAGTCGCGCTGCGCCTGGGTGAAATCCCTACCAACCAAGTGCGGTGGCAACTCAAGGCAGAGGTGTTGAAAGAACTCATCAACGGCAAACGCCGTTGGGAAGATCTGACCGACGACGATTTTCGACTGGACTTGCGCCAGAAGGGTGTCGATATGCGCTTGGGTCTGGATATCGCTTCCTTGGCTTACAAGCGGCAAGTCAACCAGATCGTTTTGATCTCGGGCGATGCCGATTTTGTGCCAGCAGCGAAGCTTGCACGCCGAGAAGGTATCGATTTCATCCTGGACCCGATGTGGGCTACGATCCGCCCAGACTTATACGAGCACATCGACGGCTTGCGCTCGGTATGTCCGCGTCCGTCGAAAAAAACTCAGAGTAACGCCGAAGTTTCTTGACACCGTGCGTCAGTGACCGTGATTTCGAGCGAAAGCGCGTCGATTCGACACGCGGCGCGCCAACTCCCTGTGGTTCCCTATCGTCGCGATAGGTTTTTCGTGCTCGCAATGTGGGAGCGATGCTGCTATAGTGTTGACCACGACAACGGATCGGAAAGGAGCAGACCATGGAACCGAAAATCGACATCGGCATCGCGCAGGAAGATCGGCAAGCGATCGCGCAAGGGCTCTCCAAACTTTTGGCCGATACCTTCGTGCTCTACTTGACGACGCACAATTTCCACTGGAACGTCACCGGCCCGATGTTCCAGACGCTGCACACGATGTTCATGGAGCAATATACGGAGTTGTGGAACGCACTCGACGAGATCGCGGAGCGGATCCGCGCGCTCGGTCATCCGGCGCCGGGGAGCATGTCGGAGTACCTGAAATTGACTCGCCTTTCCGAAGTCCACGGTGTGCCGAAAGCGGAGGAGATGGTCCGGATTTTGGTTGCCGGGCACGAGGCGGTGTGTAAGACGGCGCGCGAGATCGTGCCAACCGTGGAACGCGCCAACGACGAGCCGACGCTCGATCTCCTCACCCAACGGTTGCAGATCCACGAAAAGACGGCGTGGATGTTGCGCAGCCTCTTGGCGTGAGCGTCTGTTCGTTGTCTGGTCTGGTAACGTCTGGTAACGTAAGCAGAGCGCGCTCCGAGATGCCGACGACGCGTCCGCGCGGCTGGTGGCTCGCAGTGACGCAGGCGTTACTCAGCTGGTGGGTCGAGGTGCGCGGTTGGGCGGCCGCCACCGCGACGCCGCAGGGGGCGGCTGTAGCGCTTGCCGTGGTGGGGTTGCTTTTCTTTCTGTTCGGGCTCTGGTGGTTCGTCTTCGACTGGGATCAACTGGTGGCACTCACCCACAACAGTGGGCGCTGCGTCCCATACCTCACCGGCCCGAAAGCGGCGTTTTTCATCGTCGCGACCCTCACGGCGGTGTTGTTGTCGCTCTTTTCCATCGCCGAGGCGGTTTCGCTCTACCTGCACCGCCGTCGGCGCAAACAGCGCTGGTCGAATTGGCTCGTGGGGCTGGGGGTTTCGAGTATGCTACTCTGGAGCGCGCTCCTCTACGGCCTTGCGGCGTGGTGTTTTTGACTCCGGAAAGCGAAATCCCACCTTACCCGTCGGATCGAGCGTCAATTGCGCTTTGAAGCGGCGACGGGTCCGCGCCGAAACGAACCCTTCGAGTACGCGGGTGGTCTTTTCCCGCAGCAGTTCGGCGGCGATTTCCGGGGCGATCGGTTGCTGCAGGATCGTCGCCGCAAGGCGAAAGTCACACGTAGGCTGCGGCGTGAGGTTATTACGACAACGGTAGCCGTTTTGCCAGACGACGACGGCATCGCCACACTTCGGACAGGGACCGATCACCTCGGCGTTTGCGAGCGCTTCGCGCTGCGCTTCGGGGTCGAGTGGTTCCTCTTCGTTTGCGAACGTGAATTTCGGTTCGTGGTTTTCGTCGAGTTTGAGTTCTGCGGTAAACGGCCGCCCTTGCTTGCTGCGGAACCCGTCGAGCGGACCCACCCGTCCGTTGCGGATCAGGGTTTCGGCTTCGTCCGCGCTCAATTCCCGCCCCGCGATCTGCTTGAAGAAACCCCAGCCGCACGTTTCGCACTGGAACTTCTTGTAGTTCTCTTTGACGACGCCCCCGCACTTCGGGCATGGCGCGTTCAGGGTGGCGTAGTCACCCGGAATCGTTTCCGCGTCGTACCGTCTGGCGCGTTCGACGATCTCGGCGGCCATTTCGCGGATCGACGCCATGAAGGCGTCGCGCGGGATTTCGCGCTTTTCCATGAGGGCCAGGCGGTGCTCCCACTCTCCGGTCAATTCCGGTGAACGTAAGAGTTCGATCCCGAGCCCTTTGAGGAGCGTCATCAGAGAAAAGGCCTTCGGAGTGGGAATGAGCTCGCGTCCGTCGCGGATCAGGTAGTGGTCCTGGATCAGCCCTTCGATGATCTGGGCGCGGGTCGCAGGCGTTCCCAGGCCACGTTCGGCCATCGCAGCGCGCAGTGCTTCATCTTCCACGAGCTTACCGGCGCTCTCCATCGCGGAAAGGAGGGTGGCTTCGGTGAAACGGGCGGGCGGTTTCGTGGTGAGGGCTTTGGCTTCGATCGCCGCAACCTTCGCAGTTTCACCAGGCAGCAACGGCGGAAGCGTCCCCGTTGCGGTTTCGTCGTCCGTTTCGCCCTGTTTGCCATAGACTTCGAGCCAGCCGGGCTGCACCAGAACTTTGCCTTCGGTTTTGAACGCGTCTTCCCCGACGCGGCTGATGCGGGTGGTGATGCGGTACTCCGCGGCAGGGTAGAAGATCGCAAGGAAGCGGCGCACCACCAGGTCGAAGAGTTTCGCTTCGGCGTCGTTGAGGTGTTTGGGGCGCTCGCCGGTGGGGATGATCGCGAAGTGGTCGGAGACTTTGCTGTTGTCGAAGATCCGTTTGTTGGGCCGCACCCAGCCGTTTGCGAGGATCTTGTCGGCGAAGGGTTGATAGGTGTCCGGCAGATGGGCGAGTGTCTCCCGCACCGTCGCGATCATGTCTTCGGGAAGCGCTTTCGCGTCGGTACGGGGGTAGGTCAGCACCTTGTGCCGTTCGTAGAGCGCTTGCGCAAGCGCCAGCGTCTGCCGCGCAGAAAAACCGAAGCGGCTGTTCGCTTCGCGTTGTAGGCTGGTGAGGTCGAACAAGAGCGGCGCCGACTGCTGGCTGGGTTTGCTGCGCTCCTCTACCGTAGCGGTTTGACCGCGACAGCGATCGACGATCGCCTGCGCTTCCTCCTCGCGCCACAGCCGGTAGGGCGTTGCGTCCGGGTCGTCCCCCTTTTGGAACGATTCGCGGAACCAGCGGCCGCGGTAGGTGCCGGAGGCGATCGCGAATTCGGCTTCAACCTCCCAGTAGGGGCGCGGGGTGAATGCGCGGATCGCCTTTTCTCGTTCGACCACCATCGCAAGCGTCGGGGTCTGTACCCGTCCCACCGGCGTGAGTTGGAAGCCACCCGATTTCGAGTTGAACGCCGTAAGCGCACGCGTGCCGTTGATCCCGATCAACCAGTCGCTCTCGGCACGCGAAATCGCGGCTTCCCGCAAACCGGTGAGCGCTTCGTGGTCGCGCAGTTCGGCAAAGGCGGCGCGAATCGCTTGCGGCGTCATCGACTGGAGCCACAGCCGTTTCACCGGCTTTTTGATTTTGCCGTAGGTGACGATGTAGTGAAAGATCAACTCCCCTTCCCGCCCGGCGTCGCACGCGTTGATCAAGCCCACCACGTCTTTGCGCTTCGCCAGGCGCAGGAGCAGTTTCAGCCGGTCTTCGCTCTTTTTGATCGGTTGCAGGTCGAAGTGGTCGGGCAGAACCGGAAGGTGGGCGAACGACCATTTGCCCCGCTTCGGTTCGACCCCTTCCGGTGCCTTGAGTTCGAGGAGGTGGCCAACGGCTGAGGAGAGCACGTAAAGGTCCGACTCATAGTAATCCTTTTGCCGCTGGAACCCACCGAGCGCCCGCGCGATGTCCTGGGCCACCGAGGGTTTCTCCGCGATGATGAGCCATTTGCCGTGTGGGGGTGTGGTGTCGTTCATGATGAATGGGTTTCCTGATGATGGGTTCGTTCGCGTTGGGTTTAGGAGAGGCGTTGGTAGCAGTCACCCGGGAGTTTCGCAACCCGCCCTTCGAGCTCCCATTCCAGGAGCCGGGCGCTTACTTCGCTGCTGGAAAGCCCCGTTCGCGCGACGAGCGCGTCGAACGGCACCGGGTCGAAACCCAGCGCCTGCCAGAGGGGGTCGTCCCGGTGTGTTGATTCCGGTTGCTGGGTGCGCTGCCGAGCAGACGCACCGACCCCGACTGCTTCGCCGTTGCCAGCCGCTGTGTCGGAAGGATGGGCGGTAAAGGGCAGCGGCGGGGTTTGCCATCGCCACTCTTCAAGGATATCTTCGACACACTCGACCAGTTTCGCCCCGTCCCGGATCAGGCGGTGACACCCTTTCGCCAAAGGGTTGTGGATCGAGCCGGGAATCGCGAAGACGTCGCGCCCCAGTTCCGCCGCAAGCCGCGCGGTGATGAGCGAGCCGCTATTGACCGCGGCTTCGACGACGAGCGTCCCGCGGGCGAGTGCCGCGATCAACCGGTTGCGCCGGGGGAAGTGGTGCGGCAGCGCCGGGGTGCCGAGTGGAAATTCGCTGACGATCGCGCCGTGTTGCGCGATGCGCTGCGCCAGTTGGCGATGCGCGGCGGGATAGACGCGATCGGCACCGGTGCCGATCACCGCGACGGTGCGGGCAATCGCCCCTTCGTGCGCCGCGGCGTCGATCCCCTGCGCGAGGCCACTCACCACGGTGACGCCCGCTTGCGCGAGCGCTTCGGCGAACGCGCGCGCGGTGGCTTTGCCCGCTGCGGTGGCCCGCCGGGCGCCGACGATCGCGAGCGCGTCGCCGTTCAGCAACGCCGGGTTGCCGACAACAAAGAGGACGAGCGGCGGGTCAGCCAGATCGAGGAGCGTTTTCGGGTACCCGGGCGAGGTGAGGGTGAGCAAATGGTGGTTGGGTTGCGCCAGCCACGCGAGCGCCGCGTCAAGGAGCGCTTCCGCGGGCGGCGTTGCAAGCGCTGCCGCAATCGCTTCGCCCAGTTCGGCGGCTACCCGCGAACGCGGCTGCGCGAGCACCTCTTCCGGTAACCCGTAGCGCGCCAGCAGCAGTCGCAGGTTTGCCGCGGTGAGCTTGGGGTTGAGCGTGAGGGTGAGCCAGGCACGGGCTTCTTCGAGCGACGTCATGGCGCGCGCGCGCGGTCTCCCAAACGGACGGAATCGGTGGTTTCGAGCACCAGCGCGTAGGCTAAGTGCGGGAAGGTGCGAAAGACCATCGCAACGCCGTACCGTTTAGGGGGTAACGGCACCGGTTGCTTCGTTTCGGGGTCGGTAATCGCACCCCGGTCACGCCAGAGCGCAACGACATGGCCGCGTTCGAGCCCTTCGTTTTCACCGGCATCGAGCAAGACGACCTCGTACGCGCCGCTTTCCGGCGCCTCACGCCAAAAACGGACCACTTCGGCGTCGAGGTCGGGGTCCGGCGCGTGCGGGACGAAATTGGTCAGCGGCTCGGGTTCGGGAACGAGCACGCGGTCCCCCGCACGAATCTCTGCGACCGTTTTGGTGAGCGTGAGCACGGCACCTTGGCGGGGATCGTCACCGAACGCGACTTCGGCTTCACCCAAATAGCGCGCCTCGAAGCCGAGCAGGGTCTTGCCGTCGCGCCGGGTGATCGGCTCAGCGGGGCGAAAGAGTTGCACGCGGCGCGCCCCATCGGGAACCCCGACGGCGAACGCCCGGTCGAAGAGTCCCGCGAGCGTCCGTCCCTCTTCGAAACCGATTACGCGCCCGGCCTTTTCGAGTTCGCGTTGTGTCACGACCAAGGGACGAGTGAGGAAGGGATTGACCGCAGCGAGCGGAAGCGTCGGGATCGCGGCTTCGAGCGGCGCGTGACGAAGCGACGGGAAACGCTTTTCATAAAGCAGCGGCTGCGCGATGTGCAGGCGCAATTGCCTGCGGTCGAGCAACAATTTTTGGCCCGGATAGATGAGATGGGGATTGGCGATCGCTTCCCGATTCATGCCCCAGAGTGTCGGCCATTGCCAAGGATCGTCGAGGTAGCGGCGGGCGATTCCCCACAGCGTGTCGCCACGCTGGACGGTATAGAGCTCCGGCGCGTCGGCGCGCAGTGTGAGGGGCGGTGTGGCAGGGCGCTCATGATGCTGTTGGACTGCGGGCGCGGCTGTAGGGGCGGCTACGGGGCGCGCGCCTGCCTCCCCCGTCTGCGCGCGCACGAACGCGGGTGGCGCTACCAGCGCCAATGCGGTGACCAACTGCGCGTAACGCTTTATAATGCCAACCATTCCTGTCCTTTGCGCCCGTTTCATCGCGCTCATTCTAAAACAATTTTTTCTTGAGGCAATAGGAAGACCCAACGATGGCTCTGCTACCGATCCTCCATTACCCCGATCCCCGCTTGCACCGCAAAGCGGAAGCGGTGGAGCATGTTACGCCGGAGATCCGGCAACTGGCAGCCGATATGGCCGAAACGATGTACGAAGCGAACGGCATCGGCCTTGCGGCAACTCAGGTCAATGTCCTCAAACGGGTGATCGTCGTCGATGTCAGCGAAACGCGCGATCAGCTGCAGACTTTCATCAACCCGGAGATCGTTGCGAAAGACGGCGAAGTGGTCAGCGAAGAGGGGTGCCTTTCGGTCCCGGGTATCTACGACAAAGTGAAGCGTGCCGAGCGGGTCACCGTGCGGGCGCTCACGCTCGACGGCGAGACGGTCGAATTCGACGCCGAAGGGCTGCTCGCGGTCTGCATCCAGCACGAGATCGACCACCTCGACGGCAAAGTGTTCGTCGATTACCTCTCTCCGCTCAAGCAGTCGCGGATCAAAGCGAAGCTCGCCAAGCGCGCTCGGATCACGGCATGACGCGGGATTCCGGTGCCCGAATCGAGCGGGTGGCATTTGCCGGGACGCCCGAATTCGCGGCGCGCGCGTTGCACGCGATCGTCGCAGCCGGGTATGCGGTACCGCTCGTGCTTACCCAGCCCGACCGACCTGCCGGACGGGGGATGAAGCCGACGGCGAGTCCGGTGAAACGGATCGCGCAGGAAGCGGGGGTGCCGGTTTGGCAGCCCGTGACCCTCAAAACGCCGCAAGCGTGGGGGGCGCTCGTTGCCGAACCGCCCCCCGACGTCTTGGTGGTGGCAGCCTACGGGTTGATTCTGCCGCGGGCAGTACTGGAATGGCCGCGGTATGGCGCAGTGAATTTGCACGCGTCGTTGCTGCCGCGTTGGCGTGGGGCGGCGCCGATCCAGCGTGCGATCGAAGCAGGCGACGCCGTGACCGGCATCACGGTGATGCAGATGGACGAGGGGCTCGATACCGGCCCGATGATCGCACGGTACGAACTGGCGATCGCACCAGATGAGACCGGCGGGTCGTTGCACGACAAACTGGCCGTACTTGCGGCACAGGCGATCCTCGACGTCTTACCCGATTTGCCGCAGCGTCTGGCCGCGGCAGAGCCGCAGCCCGATGTAGGCGTGACCTACGCCCACAAAATCGATCCCGCCGAACGGCAACTCGATTGGCAACAACCTGCCCCGCTTCTCGAACGCAAAATCCGCGCATTCGATCCCTACCCGGGGACGCAGACGCGCTGGCGGGGACAGCCGCTCAAGGTGTGGCGCGCAGTGGTGGCGCCTGACGCGGCGGAGGTTTCCCCTGGAACGGTGGTGGCGGTCGATCCGGCGCGTGGGGTTCGGGTCGCGTGCGGCGAAGGGAGCTTGTGGCTTACCGAGCTGCAGCGTGCGGGCGGCAAACGGCTGCCCGCAACGGAATTTTTGCGCGGTGCGGCGGTCGAAGCGGGCGAAAAGCTCGGAATGGGTGATGAGGAGGATGACGATGTTCGGTAACTGGTTGAAGACCGGATTGTTGATGGCGGCGATCGTCGCGCTCTTCGGCGTGGTGGGCGCGGTGATCGGCGGGCAGCAAGGGATGCTCATTGCGCTTCTTTTCGGCGGGCTCACCAACCTCTGGGCCTACTGGTTTTCCGACAAAATGGTCCTTTCGATGTACCACGCGCAGGAGGTGGACGAGCTCACCTCTCCCTACCTCTTCCGCATGGTGCGGGAATTGGCGCAGCGCGCCGGGATTCCGATGCCGAAGGTCTATATCATCCCGGAAGCGCAACCCAACGCGTTTGCCACCGGGCGCAACCCTGAGCACGCGGCCGTTGCGGTCACGACCGGTATTCTCGAACTGCTGAACGAACGGGAGCTGCGCGGGGTGCTCGCGCACGAGCTGGCGCACATCAAGAACCGCGACATCCTCATCTCGACGATGAGTGCCACCGTGGCCGGTGCGATCTCGGCGCTCGCGAACTTCGGGATGTTCTTTGGCGGCCGTGACGAAAACGGCCAGCCGACGAACCCGATCCTGCTGCTCTTGGTCGTGCTGCTGGCGCCGATTGCAGCGATGATCATCCAGATGGCGATTTCGCGTACCCGGGAATTTGGCGCCGACGCCGGTGGTGCGGCGATCAGCGGCGATCCGTTGGCGTTGGCGTCGGCCTTGGCGAAGATCGAAGCGTACGTACAGGGCATTCCGCTACCCACGGCGGAGATGCACCCGGAAACGGCGCAGATGATGATCGCGAACCCGTTGCGTGGCGGTGGCGTGATGCGGCTCTTTGCGACCCACCCCTCGACCGAGGAGCGGATCGCGCGGCTCCAAGCGATCGCACGGCAGATGGGGCAGGTCTGAAGCAGGTGGAAAAGGGGCAAATGGAGACCGTCAGCGACGAAAAGTCCAGAGGCGGTTGGCCGCGTAGTGCCAGAAGAAGAGGGTTGCGGTCACTGCAACCTGTGCGGCGAGGTAGGGAAAGTGGGCAACCGCCGTCGCGAGAAAGATCAACCCGGTGTTGAGGCCCCACCCGCTTGCGGCAACCAGCAGAAACTTAATCAGCGCTTCGCGGTGGCGGCTCTGGGTTTCGGGAAAGGCCCAACGCCGCGCCAACAGGTAATTGACGAGCGCGCCAACGACAAACCCGACAGCGGTGCCCTCGGTCGGCGTGCGGTGCGCCCATTCGACCAGCGTGATCAATACCGCGTAGTGAGCCGCGGTGCCAAACAGACTGGCGAAGGCGAAGTGGGTGATGCGTTTCAGGTTCGGGGGTAAGCTGTGCATCATCGAAACCGTTCGTGTCACCCGAAGCATCGCTTATGGGATTGGCGTGGTGAAGGGGCGGTCTTGACGCACCGCTTTGAGGACCGCCAGGGTTACGCCGCGGCGGTCGACCGTCGCGATCGTTTTGCCGTCGAGCACATAGTGGCAGTTGTCGTGGGTGGTGGAGAGAAAGAGGTCAGCGTCGTCCCAATCATCGACGATCACCACGTTTGGCGGTAACCACGGTTCGATCTGAAACCCTTCGCCGCAATAGGCGAGGTTGGCGACCGTACCGGGAGGTTGCTGGGCCAGCCAAGCTTCGATCGCTGGGATCAAGGCGCGCGTGGCGTCACTCCAGTAGTCGGTTTCCCATGCAATTTCAGCCTTTTCGAGGCCGCCAGCAAGGGTGTTGTAATAGACGTGTTCGTAAGGGTGGAGGGTGGCATTCACCCAGGCGACCCAGAAGAGGTTCGCGCACCCCACAAGCGCTACGCCAGCCATTAGAACGCGGCGAGAACCGTGGGCCTTGCCAAGCGCTTCGCTTAGCGCAGCCCACCCGGCGGCCGAAAGGACCAGCAGCCAAGGAACGAGGAAGAGGAAATGGCGGATACCGTTGTAGAGCGGCGGACGTGTGGCGATAACATAGGCGAGTACGAAACACGCCGCAAAGACCACGACCCGCATGCGCGCTCGCCGTTTTACTGCGAATCGGCTTAGGTTTTTGCAACCGTAAACGCCAAAAAACCAAAGAAGCAAGCCAAGCAATACGCCTTCAGGCAGACGGACCAGCAAGTAGCGAAGCAGGTAAAAGCGGCTGACTTGGCTATTGAGTAGGCGCTCCCCGTCTTCCCAGGTATAGATATCGAACGCGAAATGGGAGAATTTGGTGAGCGCCAGCCAGAGGTGGTCCCAGCCCATGACGCTCCACGGCCAGGCAAACGCGGTAATCGCCAGCGCAACCGCACACCCGGGGAGCAGCGACCCGAGCCAGTCAGGGATCCGGTGTGCGAGTGTTCGCAGCCTCGTGCCCCACGGCGGGTTGTCGCTGAAAAACCCATCGGCTGGCGGGGTTTCGGCGCAGGGGCGTGGCCAGAGGGTGTTGATCACGAGCCCGGCAGCGAGAAAGAAGGGGATGAGCACGGCGCCGACGCGGATGCCGAGGGCGATCCCCGTGGCGAACCCCCAGAGGAGCACGTGGCGGAGCGCCAGTCGCTCCGGGTGGTCCGCCAGACGTACGGTGTAGTAGAGCGCCCAGACCATCGCCGCAGCAAACGGAATATCCTTGGTGTGGGTGAAGATCGCGCCCCAGAACGGTCCGGTTAGCAGGGTAAGCGCAAGGGCGATCACTTCGCCCGTTTTGCCGGCAACGAGCCGAGCCAGCCGCGCCGTGCCCCAGAGCGCCAGGAGGCCAAAGGTTGCGGTGAGGAGGTGGCGCCACGGCCACCATTCCCAGCCGAACGCGCGTGTTCCCGCCGCAGCGATGAGGTCGAAGAGCCCGCCGTAGAGATAGAGATTGCTGAACGAGAGGAAGGTCTTGTCGGTGGTGCCCGAAAGCCAGAAATCCCAGAGGAGCTCGCCGTAGGTGTGCTGTACCCATTCGTCGTTGCTGGGGGTATGGCGGTTGTAGCCTTCGACGACGAAGGCGAGCGCCACCACCCAGAGCACAACGCGCGCGATCCGAATGGGTGAGAAGTGGTCGAGCTGTAAGCGCGCTCCCCCGCGCCCCAAGGCGTTACTCAGCGCGCCCATCATCTGGGTTCAGGTTGTTCCGGCTGCGCCGCAAAGCCGGCGCTGGGTGCGACGCCCGGGTCGGGGAGATTCGCGACTTCGCCCACCAGATAGAGCGGGCGCCGTTTCACTTCTTCGAAGACGCGTCCCAGATACTCACCCAGGACACCGAGGCTGATCAGTTGCACCCCGGAGAGAAAGAGGATCGCCACCATGATCGAGGCGTATCCCGGAACGTCGCGCCCGAAGACGAGGGTACGAACGATGAGGTAGAGCCCGTAGCTTCCCGAGAGTAGGGCAACAAACGCGCCGATGCTCGACCAGATGTGCAGCGGCAGCGTGGTGAAAGAGACGAGGCCGTCGATCGCGTACCGCCACAGTTTGCGCAGCGACCACGCGGAACGGCCTGCGTGGCGCGCTGCAGGTCGAAACGGGAGCGTCTGGTGGGTGAAACCAACCCAGTTCGCCAACCCTTTGAGGAAACGTTTGCGCTCCGGAAGCGCGTTAAGGGCTGCGACCACCCGACGGTCGAGCAGCCGGAAATCGCCGCCGCCGGGGGTGAGCGCGACCTCGGAGATCGCTTGATAGAGGCGGTAGAAGAGTCGTGTGAGCGAGCGGCGCCACAGCGGGTCGGTCTCCCGGTCGGTGCGTACCGCGGTGACGACCTGAGCTCCTTGTTGCCACAGTGCGACCATCTGCGGGATCAATTCCGGGGGGTGTTGCAGGTCGGCGTCGAGGATCACGACCGCCTGACCGCGCGCGGCATGCAGTCCGGCGGCCATCGCCGCCTCTTTGCCGAAATTGCGTGCAAAACGGATCCCTTTGACGCGGCGATCGCGCGCGGTGAGACCGACGATTCCCTGCCAACTGGCGTCGCGACTCCCGTCGTCGACCAAAAGGATCTCCCAGCGATCCGGTTCGGGTTCCTGTGACGCTGCGTTTTCAAGTAGAGCGACAGCTGCGTCGAGCGCGGCGCTCAGGCGTTCATAGAGAAGCGGTAGGCCGTCTGCTTCGTTGTAAACAGGGACGATGGCAGAGAGAAGCGGTGTCATCTTACGGTAGACTCAGCACACGAACAAAGAGGGGTTTGCCCAGCCTATGACCCAAAAAAAGGAAAAAGTTCGCAACGGGGAAACGCGCGCTTCCGGTCGTCCGATCGTGCTCTGTGCCGACGATTTCGGGCTGGCCCCAGGCGTGAACGATGCGATTATAGAACTGATTGCCCAGGGAACGATTACCGCGACGAGCGTGATGCCGGGTCAGCCCTTTTGGCCTACTGGCGCATTGGTGCTGCGTACGGTGGCAGCGGGCCGAGCCGCGGTGGGTTGGCACGTGACCCTCACCGAACAGCAGCCGGCATTTACGCACGGACGGTTGGTCCGTTTCGGTCGGTTGCCGCCCCTCAAGGCGCTTCTTGCCCGTGCCTGGACGCGTACGCTGCCGCTTGCCGCGGTTCGGGATGAACTTACCGCGCAACTCGATGCGTTCGAGGATCGGTGGGGCGCGCCGCCCGCGTTCGTCGATGGTCATCAACACGTCCATCTGTTACCGGGGGTGCGGGAGGTGTTGCTGGAACTCTTGCTCGAGCGCTATTCCCCCACCACCTTTTGGGCACGCGACACGGTGGAACCGATCGCTGCGATCCGCGCGCGTGGGGTGGGGGTGGGGAAAGCGGCCTTTTTGTCGCGCTTGGGGCGGCGGTGGCGCACGCTTCTCGACCACCACGGCATTGCGCGCAACGACGGTTTTGCCGGTGCGCACGATTTTGCCGCGGAACCGCCATTTCGGGTCAAATTTCAGGCATTTTTGCGCCACGCGGGGCCGCGGCCGCTCCTTTTTCTCCATCCCGGGATTCCCGACGCGGCGCTTGCGCAGGTCGAGCAGCTGGTTGCAGCGCGGGCCTGGGAATATGCCTATCTCAAGAGCGACGCGGTTTGGAGCGATTTGGCGGCAGCAGGACTACGACCTGCGGCGCAGTGGTAAGCCGGGCGGTGGCGCAAGCCGACGGATACGGCGGCGATCCTGAGGAGAGCAACGGTCCAAAGGAAAGCAGCGGTTACCGCGTCGTCAAGCGCAGTTCGATCCGGCGGTTGCGCGCGTAGGCTTGCGGCGTGTCGCGCGGGTCGATCGGGTGGTATTCGCCGTAGCCGGTCGCGGCCAGGTGCTCGGGCGGGATACCGGCGTCGCGCAGAACCCGCACCACCGCCATCGCGCGTGCGGTGGAGAGCTCCCAGTTGGAGGGGTATTGCGGGGTGTTGATCGGGCGGCGGTCGGTGTGCCCTTCGATCTGCAACACCCAAGGGAGCGTGCGCGGGATTTTTGGCGCGAGCGCCTTGACCACTTGCGCCACCTGTTCGATCCGTTTTCGCCCTTCGGGGGTGAGTTCCGCCGAGCCGCTGGGGAAGAGGATGTCGTCGGCCAGTAAGAAGCGCTCGCCCTCGATGCGCACGTTGGGGTTGTTCTCGAGTGCTGCTTTGAGTTGCGCGAAGAGTTCGGAACGGTAGCGCTCCAACTCACGGATCCGCACGACGAGCGCCAGATTGATCGTTTTTTCCAGTTCGGCGAGTTTGCGCTCTTTTTCCGTTGCTTTCGCTTCCGCTGCGGCAAGCGCCGAATTGAGCGCGTCGAGCTGACGGTTGAGTTCGGCTAGGAGGCGCTCGAGTTCGCTCACCCGCGCGGTACGTTGCGCGATCTCTTCCCGGGCCGATTCGAGTTGCCGGCGCGCCGCGGCAAGCGCGTCGTCCTTTTCGCGCACCGCGGCTTGAAGTTGGGTTTTTTCGGCAGCGAGCACATCGCGCTCGGTTTCTAATTGCGCGATTTTCCCTTCGAGTTCTTTGCGAATCACGGTGTTGGCGTCGATCTCCCCCTGTAGCGCGGTCATACGCCCTTCGAGCTCCAATATCCGTTGTTGCGCGGCGTCGCGTTCGCGCTCAGTGGTGGCGAGCGTCGCTTTGAGTTGCGCGACGGTGGCTTCGAGCTTCTCTCCTTTCTCTTCGGCAAGTCCCAACTTCAGCGCCAACGCTTGGAGCTGTTGCTGAAGCTTGTCGATGACATCGTCGCGCTCACCGATCGCGAACGACAGCGCGAATTGGCCGAAGGTGAAGATCAGGAGCACGAAGGTGAGCGCGATGATGAGCGAAGTGGCCGCGTCAACGAAGCCGGGCCAGAAGTCGAACGGGCGTCTGGGTCGTAAGCGGGCCATCCGAATGCCCTCACCGCGGGGCGCGCAGGTTACTGTGCGCGCTCAACCCTTTGGCCAGGAGACGCAGTTCGTCGCGCAGTTCGTCGAGCTGCAACCGCTGTTGCGTCGGCAGTTGCGCCAGTTGCCGCACGAGCGCCCGCAGTTCGCCGTGGAGTTCGTTGACGGCTTCGATTTCGCGCGACTCACGGGAAAGCAGCGTCACCAGCCGCCCCACTTGGGCGTTGAGTTCCACGAGTTGCGCGGCGCTGTCGCGTTCAACCCCCTGCTGTTCTTGCATCAGGCGGCGTAATTTGTCGAGGCTTTCCGCGGTTTGATCGAGGAGCGCTGCCAGATAGGCGGGCGTCGATTCCTCTTCGCTCCAACCGAAGTGTTTGAGGCGAACCCACCCGGCCAGCCACTCTTCCAGTTGGTTGGTGAAGCGGTTGGCGGCGTGGCCGGCTTGCAGGTCCAAGAGGCCCAAGAGGAGCGAGCCGGCAAGACCGAAAAGCGACGTGGAAAAGGCGGTACCCATCGCCCCGAGCGGCTCTTCGATCCGCGATTTGAGGGCCAGGAAAACCTGCAACGGGTCGCCACCCAATTCGAGCCCGGCAACGATTTCGGCCACCGCGCGGATGGTGCCGATCAGCCCCCAGAAGGTGCCCAGAAGACCCAGAAAGACCAAAAGACCGGTCAGGTAACGGGTGAGGTCGCGTTGCTCGTCGAGGCGGATCTGTACGCCGTCGAGGATCGCGCGCGCTGCGGTTGGCGTCAGTTGCATCGAACGGTGGTCGAGCGGGGTGAGTTGCCGTGCCAACGGCGCCAACAGTCGCGGCGGCGGAGCGCTCTCGTTGCGCGAAAAGGCCTGGAGCCAGCGGATTTCCCGGTTCAGGCGCGCAACTTGAAACATCGCGACCAGAATGCCGACCGCAAGCACCGCGACGATCACGCCATTGAAGAGGGGGTTGTAGCGAAACGCGGTTTCGAGCGGCACCCAGAACACGGCGACGAGAATCGCCGCTTGCACCAGCACGAACCCCATCCAGAAGAGCGTTCGCCCTGGGCGCGCGAAATCGAGGATCAGCGGGTCGAGCGGGGTTTCGCGCGTTTCAACCGATTGCACCATCGTGATCCTCCTTTTGTGTCACGGCGCCAAGCGTTGCCGCTGCCACGTCCCGTCCGGTTGCCAGCGGTAGCTGATGCGGTCGTGCAGGCGGCTGGGGCGACCTTGCCAAAACTCCCAGTAATCGGGGATCAGGCGGTATCCGCCCCAATGCGGCGGGCGGGGCGGATGCACCCCATATTGTGCCGCAAAATGGGCTGCGCGTTCGAGCAGGAAGGCGCGGCTGGGGATCGGTTCGCTTTGCGGGCTTGCCCACGCGCCGATGCGGTTCGCGAGCGGCCGTTCGGCGAAATAGGCGTCCGACTCCGCGGCACTCACCTTTTCCACTCGCCCTTCGATCCGGACCACGCGCTCCAACTCGACCCAGTGGAACTGTAGTGCGGCAAAGGGGTTTTCCGAGAGTTCGCGCCCTTTTCGGCTATGATAATTGGTGTACCAGACGAGCCCACGCGCATCCGCCGCTTTGAGGAGAACGGGGCGCGTAGCCGGGCGCCCTGAGGCGCCGACGGTGGCAAGCGTCATCGCGTTGGGTTCGGGAACGTGGCAGCGCACGGCGTCGTCGAGCCAGCGGTGGAATTGCACGAAGGGGTCTGCAGCGATCTTGTCTTCGTCGAGGCTGTCGCGGTCGTAATCGCGACGCATCTGCGCGAGTCTGTCGAAAATCATGCGATTAGAAAGGGAGACCATGAAACGCGAACTGCAACATCTTACCCCCAAAGAGGCTTATGCGTTCCTGCAGGAACACCCTGAGGCGCTCTTCATCGACTGCCGCTCCGAGATCGAATATTGGTTCGTCGGTCACCCCGTGGGGGCGGTGCATGTGGCATTGGTCGAGGCGCCCCAATGGGCGCGCAACCCTCATTTCGAAGATCAGGTGCGGAAATTGGCGGGCGATGGACTCCACCGCCCGGTGGTGGTGATCTGCCGCAGCGGCAACCGTTCCGTGACTGCGGGTGAAGCCCTTTTGGCTGCGGGCTTCACCCATGTGATCAACGTGGTGCATGGGTTCGAGGGCGACCTGGACGAGCACCACCACCGCAGCAGCGTCAATGGATGGCGTTTCGATGGGTTGCCGTGGGAGCAGGGGTGAAACTCACCGTCCCCGTTTTGCGGCGCTCTCTCCAGCAATCCCAAAGTGCTCTTTCGGCATCTCGATCAAAATCACGCGAATCGATTCCATTGGGGCGTCGAGTGCGCGGTGGATCGCGTCACTGACCTCTGCGATCAACCGCTCTTTTTTTTCGTTGTCTCGCCCTTCCATGATATAGATTTGTGCGATGGGCATACTTTTCCTCTTACATCGGGTTCGTGGTGAGAAAAACGGCACTATCCCGATCGGATAGTGCCGTTCTATTAGCAATAGAATCAAAAGACCTTGATGAGCGTCACTCTAAAAAGATTGCCCTTGGCATCGCTATTGCTGCTGACTTCATGGTAGCCGGCAAATTTGAGAATTACGCCATGCTCCATGAGGGGGTAATCAAACTGAACGCCGATTGCGCTCTTCGATGGCTTGACGGGGAGAGCACCCGGGCCACTGTCTTTCGTCGTCTGTTTCTGATAATAACCAACCAAACCCAGTTGTTTCCCCCCCCCGATCTGTTTTCCAATACCCCACTCGATGGAAAGTCCATCACCCGGCGTAATCCCTGTTTGGTCTTGTTTACCGTTTTGCTCATAACGAGCCAAAGCCGAGATGGACCATGTTTTGGCGGAATCCGGGTAGACGGTACCGCCCAAAGTCCACATCGTCGACTTGTATCCTTTGCCCACTGAGGAAGGGTTAGTAGCAGAGAAGTCACCGTTGTCGAACCATAGGCCTAGAGCAAAAACCGAGTCCCAGTTGCTTCCATGCCAACCGAGGACAACGGGCCCCAGAAAGACGTCGCCCAAACCTCGTGACGAACCGCTGTAGCCGATACCATTGAAGGTGAATGAAGTGGATTGGAGCGGCACGATGGCTTCCAAGCCGTAGTCGGCACCCAGGAATTTCTGGTTGGTGATCCAGACAAAACGATTGGCCAATGCCGTCACGGTGCCATCGTTTTGCCCTGGTGCGCCATCAATTTTGTCGATGTTGTAATTCACCAAATACCCTAGGTAGTACTTCCCAGGGGGGGGAACCGAGGCAGCTTGGATCCCTTCCACCCCAGGTACATAGTGCCCGCCTGCATGAGCAATGCCGCTCATTGCCATCGTCATGCATGAAACTGCGAATGCGAGTTTGCTTGCCTTTCTCATGAGAACTACCTCCTTTGGTTGAAAAGAATCAAACAAAATGCAGGGAAACGGATCCCATTTCCTGTACGTGTAACGTGACATGATCCCCTTTGATTACGGTCACTGCTTCGGTGATGCCTCCGGAAAGGATCAGGCTACCGGCGGGCAGTTTTTCCCCACGCTGACCCAAGTGGTTGGCCAGTGCAGCGACGGCAGCGGCGGGGTGACCGAGGACCGCCGCGCCAGCACCGAATGCCACGGGCGTTCCGTTCTTTTCCAGTACGATCCCGAGCGTGCGCAGGTCAACACCACGGACCGATAGGGGTTTTCCGCCAACGACAAAGCGGGCAGCCGAAGTGTTGTCGGCAATCACGCTTTTGAGATCGAACTTGAAGTCGCGATAGCGACTATCGATCACTTCGATGCCCGGTAGCACGAAATCGGTTGCGGCCAAAACTGTTCCGATGTGGCATCCTGGTCCTTGCAGATCTGCTTTGAGAACGAACACGATTTCGGGCTCTACCTTCGGGTGGATTAGCTCATTCGTTTTGCACGTGCCACTAGCGGGCACGGAGAAGGTGTCGAGCAGGTAACCAAATACGGGAGTTTCTACGCCCATTTGCCGCATTTTGGCGTATGAGGTCAGTCCCGCTTTGTAGCCAATCAGCCGCGCACCGCGCGCCAGTTGGCGCGCACGCAAACGCTCCTGAATACGGTAGGCATCGTCCCAATCAAGTTCGGGACAGTCATCCGTAATTTTCGGCGTATCGCGTGCTTCTTGCGCACACGTATCCAAGTGCTGCGCGAAACGTTCGATAATCTCTTCGCTTACCATAATGGATTCCTTTGATGTCTCTGCGGTTCACGATTTGACGAGCCCTTCGGTCCGCAACGCGGCTTGGACTGCAGGGCGGCTTCCTACGCGCGTTAGAAATTGGGTGAGGGTCGGCCACTGCGTGAGATCGATCGCGACATACTGTGCCCAACTCAACGTCACAAAGAGGTAGATATCCGCAACCGAGAAGCGTTCGCCCAAAAGGTAGGGGCGGTTCGCTAGCTCATGGGCCACATATTCCAACCGCGTCGTAAGGAGATCGCGGGCAAAATTTTTGTGGTCTTGTGATGTGTTCGGTTTGAACAGAGGACTGTAGCTTTTATGGATTTCGGTCGAGATGAAATTGAGCCACTGTTGTAACAGGTAGCGTTCCCAGGTGCCGTTCGCGGGAGCCAAACCTTTTTCCGGGGCCTGGTCGGCGATGTATTGCACGATGGCTGGCCCCTCGGTCAAAGTCCGGCCATCGGCGAACTGCAGGCAGGGAACATAACCGGTGGGGTTCACCTTACGGAAATCCTCGCCGGTTTCTGTCTGTTTTTTGGCCAGATCGACGCGGACCAAAACAAACGGCAATTCCGCTTCGCGTAACGCGATGTGCGGTGAAAGCGAACAGGCGCCTGGTGAATAATAGAGGGTGAGCATGTCGTTCATTTGAGCCTCCTGGTTTTTGGATCAGGCGATTTTGTCCTTGATGAGCCCGCGCTGTTTGGCCAGTGTTAGCGCCGTGTCTTCAATCATGTCTTCTTGACCACCGACCATTCCACGGCGTCCCAGCTCGACCAAAATTTCACGTGCTGGAACGCCATACCGTTGCTCGGCTCGCTTGGCAAAAAGAAGAAAGCTGCCATAGACCCCAGCGTAACCGAGCGTCAGCGCGTCCCGGTCGATGCGGATCGGGAAATCCATCATCGGGACAACCAGGTCTTCAGCAACGTCTTGTATCTTCCAAAGGTCGACACCGGTTTCTACGCCCATGCGGTTGAGCACCGCAACCAGCACCTCCATCGGGGTGTTGCCAGCACCGGCACCTAACCCGGCGCAGGCTGCATCGATACGGTTTGCACCTGCTTCAAGCGCAGCGATACTGTTCGCTACCCCCATCGCCAGGTTATGGTGGCCGTGGAAACCGACTTCGGTTTCGGGTTTGAGCGCGTCGCGAACGGCGCCGACACGGGCTTTGACGTCTTCGGGCAGCATATAGCCAGCAGAGTCGGTGATATAGATACAGTTGGCACCATAGCTCTCCATCTGCTTCGCCTCTTTGACCAAGCGCTCAGGCGAGGCCATGTGGGCCATCATCAGAAAACCAACGGTATCCATATCCAAGTTGCGCGCCAATTTGATATGCTGTTCGCCCACATCGCTTTCAGTGCAATGGGTGGCGACGCGGATGGTATGGACCCCGACCTCATGCGCCATTTTGAGATGGTCTACTGTGCCGATACCGGGAAGGAGGAGCGCAGAGATTTTTGCCTGTTTCATCAAGGGAACGACGGCCCGCAAATACTCTTCGTCGCTGTGCCGCGGAAAACCGTAGTTGACCGAAGCACCTCCCAACCCGTCTCCATGGCTGATTTCGATGAGCGGCATCCCGGCTTCGTCAAGCGCTTGGGCGATGGTGGTCATCTGTTCCAGCGTAATTTGATGGCGTTTGGGGTGCATCCCGTCACGAAGACACATTTCGTGCAAGGTGACGCGACGACCTTTGAGTGTGCTCGTCATGTTCGGACTCCTTTTTTCCATTGGGTTTCAGGCGGTGGCGGCAACAACCGAGTCCAGCTTCAAAGTGCCAGCCAAGATCTCTTCGGCAAACATTTCGGCGGTCCGAGCGGCTGCGGCGGTCATGATGTCGAGATTGCCCGCGTATTTGGGAAGATAGTCGCCCAGCCCTTCGACTTCCAGATAAATAGATACGCGATCCCCATCGAAAACCGGACCGTTGACCAATCGATATCCCGGTACGTATTTCTGAACTTCGGCGATCATTGCATGGACCGACTCTTCGATTTCCGCTGCTTTGGGTTTTCCTTCCACCAGGCAATGAACGGTGTCCCGCATGATGATCGGAGGTTCGGCCGGGTTGATGATGATGATCGCCTTCCCTTGCTGGGCTCCACCCACTTTCGCGACAGCAGAAGCGGTTGTTCGCGTGAATTCATCGATATTCTTACGGGTGCCTGGGCCAGCAGAACGGCTGGAAACCGTAGCAATGATCTCGGCGTAGCGTACCGGCTGAACGCGACTCACGGCGTAGACCATCGGAATCGTTGCTTGGCCGCCGCAAGTCACCATATTGACATTCATTTCACGCTTGCCGATGTGTTCCTTGAGGTTAACCGGTGGCACGCAGTAGGGTCCGATCGCAGCAGGGGTCAAATCGATCATCATCGCCCCTTCTGCATTGACCTTACGGGAATTTTCGGGATGTACATATGCGCTCGTGGCATCGAACACGATCTGAATGCCGTCTTCTTTCATGTGCGGCACAAGACCATCTACGCCTTCTGCGGTGGTTTTCAGTCCCAATTCTTTCGCGCGTTTCAGACCATCACTTTCCGGATCGATACCGACCATCCAGACCGCTTCAAGGAGAGGGCTCCTGCGGATTTTGGCCAGAAGGTCGGTTCCGATGTTGCCCGGCCCAATGATGGCGCACCGTACTTTTTTCGACATTGATCTCTCCTTCGCGAGTTATTCAATGAGTGGAGGGGGGGATGAATCATCGGATTGTGGCGGCTTAGGATGAAGCCAGTTGTGGAACCATTTGGTCAAAGTGGGAGCAACCAACCAAGTCATGACCAGCACGACCAATGCCGTGATGATTGCGGTACGCAGCGGCAGCGGCCAGTGCTCCAAGTATGGTGCGATCGTGAGAAAGAGAACCAGCACCGTGGGATAGATCCCTAACCAAGTAATCAGCGCGATCTTCCATCTTGGTGGTGGCCTGGAAGACTGCGCCTTGGCAGGGGTAAACCAATGTTCGAGGCCGGAAAGTTCATGGAAGACGGTGTGTCCTTCCACATGAGGTTCAAGCGCTTTGAGCCCCAACGCCCGTTCAGGAGACTCCTGCCATTGGTGCAGGTGCTCCGGCGTATCAAACGCAAAGAGCATGTGGTAGAGACGCTCCTCACTGCCACCATCGGGCTCAGAGGGTTTGATCAGTTGTCCACCAATATAACCAGGAAAGCGTGAAGCGACCTCGGAGAGCTTGTTCCAGGTCTTCTCCAACTCTTCTTCGTGCCCTGGTTTTGCACGGCGCGACACCAACACCATTTTGATTTGGGCTGGCAAGGTTGCTGGGAGGGGATCTTTTCCGGCCATGATGTCCTGCTTAAGCATTTAGTTCGCTTTCAAATCGCAACCCATATCGCGCGGGTCAGACAAACCGCACGGAGCAGCCACCGATTCCGCCGATGGTTACCCGTAAGTTGTCGCCGCGCGCCACAGGAACCATTGCCCCCAATGCACCGGAGAGGATTACCTCTCCAGCTTTGAGCGTCACACCCATCGCACCCAAGGTATTGGCAAGCCACGCTACTGCGGTGAGTGGTGAGCCCATCGTTGCCGCACCGGAACCAGTAACAACCACTTCGCCGTTCTTCTCAAGAACCATGCCGCAGGTATAGAGATCGACAGCGCGCGGATCGACCAGGCGGTCGCCCAGCACGAACACACCGCAACTGGCGTTGTCGGCTACGGTATCTTGAATTTTGATTTTCCAGTCGCGGATGCGGCTATCCACAATCTCGAAGCAGGCCAAGACCGCTTCGGTGGCAGCCAGAACGTCGGCTGCAGTGATTCCTGGGCCGGTCAAATCGCGCTTGAGCAAAAACGCGATTTCCCCTTCCGCTTTGGGCTGAATCAGGCGATCAAACGGAACGGCTTCCCCTTCGTTGTAAACCATGGCATCGGTGAGCATTCCGAAATCGGGTTGGTCTACCCCAAGCATTTTCATCACCGCTTGGCTGGTGACCCCGATTTTTTTGCCGATGATGCGCTCCCCTTGTTCGACGCGTCGGGCGTTCATCCGTTGTTGAATGGCGTAAGCATCGGTGATGGTGATTTCTGGGTAGCGATCGGTGAGCGACTCGACCACTTTGCCCTGCATCAATGCTTCGTAGAGTTCGTCACCTAAGGTGGTGATCAGTTGCGGGTCCATCGTTGAAACACTCCTCATGTTTTTTGTTGGGATCAAGAGGAAAGGGGAAAAGGCTCTTGCTCCGAGGCTTCGGCCAGAAAGTCACCCACCAGACGAGCGAAACGGTCGGCCTGTTCGATTTGCGTCCAGTGGCCGCAGCGTCCAAAGACATGCAACTGGCTGCGGTGAATCCACTGGTGGAGCGTGTAGGCATTGCTGAGGGGAATCACCCGGTCTTCCCGGCCGTGGATGATCAGGGTTTCGTGCGGAATTGCGTGAATGGCCGCTTCTGGGCTGGCCAGGGCATCGACCCAGCGTTGCCGGGGGGCCGGAAACATGGCGGCGTATGCTTCCTGAACCCCTGGGCGAATGGACGCGCGGTACCGGAGCTCAGCCAGTTCGTCGGTGACCAAGCGCCGATCATAGGCAAAGATATCCATGAGCCGCTTCATCGCTTCAACTGAGGGTTCGTACCCCCATACCGCGTCGAGTTCAGGGGTGAGGGTAAAGGGAACGCCCGCAGAGCCCATGAGCACCAGGCGCCGTACGCGGTTGGGGTAGCGAGTCGCGAGCGCAATCGCAAGAGCGCCGCCAAACGAATTGCCTACGAGATCGGTTTTTTCGATGCCCAGTGCGTCGAGGAAACCCAGGATGTGGTTGACCCAGGTGTCCATGTTGTAGGTTATGCCTTGGGGACGCTCGGTATAGCCGAAACCCACCATATCAGGCGCCAAGACACGGGCTCGTTGTGCCAACTTGGGGATGGTCAGGCGCCAGTTGGCCCATGCGCTGACTCCAGGACCGGAGCCGTGAATCAGAACCACCGGGAAGCCCTCTCCCGCCTCGTGGTAGTTTGTTTCGATCCCGGCTGCGGTGATCGACATTCCGATTTCCGGATTCGCTGATGTATTCATGGCACTGCCCATGCTTTGAAGAGACTGTTAACTTAATACCATTTTCACTAATGCCAAACAAATATCATATATATATAATTCGATACTTTTACAGTATTGCAATCACCGGCTTTGTGGGTTTTTTTCGACGATCCTGCGCACGGGAAAACCCTGAACAGGCCATCGCTGCGTCATGAGACCCCAGAGTCCTTTCGGTGCCCAAAGGATAACGACAATGGTGAGAAGCCCCAGAAGGATCCAATAGTAGGTGCCCCAGCCACTCAAGGTTTCACGCAGCACGAAATAGAGCAAGGCTCCGATAATCGGACCTTCCAAGGTGCCAATTCCGCCGATCATGACGGCAAAAACCATCAAGATCGTCCATTCCATCGAAAAAGCGGCATCGGGTGAAACCCGTAATTTGGTTGTGAAAAGTAGCGCACCAGCCATTGCGGTCACCCCTGCCGCAATGAGATAAACGGCCCATTTGATGCTAGGGACACTCACACCGAGTGACTCGGAAGCGATTTCGCTGTCACGCACCGCAGTCAATGCCAATCCCCAACGGGAACGCAGCAACGCGTATGTGCCCAACACACTCACAGTGCAGAGCGCAAGTGCGATCCAGAAAGTCCAAGAAAAGCGATCCGATATGGGATAACGCGACAGTATCGGGGCAATACTGAGACCTGAACCGCCCCGCATCTGGGGAAGGTTCATGATCACCAGGCGATAGACTTCGGCAAGTACCCAGGTTCCGATGGCAAAATAGGCGCCGCGCAGGCGGAATGCGACAAGACCCGTGGGAACGGCCAAAATCAGAGCGACCAGTCCAGCGATTGGGACAATCCAAAAAACGGACACACCCAAAAACAAGCCGAAAACAACCAATGAATAAGCACCAATCCCAACGAAGGCTTGTTGGCCCATAGAGAGCAATCCTCCATACCCCGCCAACAGGTTCCACATCTGGGCAAGGGTCAGAATGCATAGAAACTCGGTAACCAACCGAATCGTGGCAAACCCACTCCACCAGGGAAGGGTGAAAAGTCCAACCCACAACAGCAGTGTGCCAACGACGACAGCAGGTCCGATTTTCGGGGAGGCAACACGATACTTAGCAGCAGTCACGTCCGTCTTTTCCATAGTGCTTATCTGTCAAGTGTTTTCGGAAACAGTCCGTTGGGGCGGATTATCAGAACAAGCAAAAAAATGAGATGTCCAGCGAGAATTCCCCACCCGGGATTAAGTGCCGCGCCGATCGCTTGTGCTATCCCAAGCAAAATGCCGCCGACCAGTGTCCCCCACAAAGAGCCCAAGCCCCCTATGATCACCGCCACAAAGGCGTAAATGAGCCGCGCAGGACCATCGGTTGGCGCAACCGCCGCGCGCATCAAAAAAAAGATTCCTGCAATCGCCAGCGTAGCGCCAGTAAATCCCATTGCCAGCGCATAGAGGTTTTTGGGGTTCATCCCCATCAATTGCGCAGTTTCAGGGTCATCTGAGACCGATCGAAAGGCACGACCTAGGGGCGTCACACGAAAAAACCATTGCAAGCCCAATATCAGTACGACCGCAGTAAGTGCCGTGACAAGCGGAAGGACGCCAAGTGAAATACCAGGTAACGGTGACCAACTTGCAGTTGCGAATTCGCCCAAATCGATGCGACGAACGTTGGCAGAGAAAATTTCCACCATCGCATTCTGTAATACGATAGAAAAGCCAAAGGTAACCAACAGAGGTGCAAGCAGATCACGACCCAACGTGCGATTCAAAACATATCGTTGCAACAGATAATTGGCAAAGGCAAAAAAGGCCACGATTGCGAAGAAGATAACCACCGTTGCCCACAGCGGTATCCCTGACCGCAGCAACGGTGCTGTGATGGCAGCTGCCGAAAAACCTGCTAAGACGATGAGATCTCCGTGCGCGATATTCACGATGCGCATGATGCCAAACGAGAGTGACAGGCCAGAGGCAAAGAGCGCGTAGAGACAACCCAGTAATAACCCTTGAAGGATGGTATTGATCCATTCGATCATCGCAGGAGGCTCCGGTTACGTTCCAAAATAGGCCTTGACAATCTCATCATGGCCCAGCTGATTGGGGGCACCGTAGAGGGCGACCCTTCCCTCTTGCAGACATATAAGCCAATCGGCTGCATTGATGGCTTGACGAATATCTTGTTCGACCACCAAAATGGTCGTCCCTTGTGCTTTGATTTCAGGAAGATGTTGGTATATTTCGCGGACTACGATTGGGGCCAATCCCAATGAAATTTCGTCACAGAGCAGCAACCGCGGATTCGACATCAACGCGCGCCCTATAGCCACCATTTGTTGCTGTCCTCCAGAGAGTTGGGTAGCAGGCTGATGGCGGCGTTGGGCAAGGATCGGGAATAGGTGGTAGATTTTCTCCAAATCCCAAAATCCAGAGCGATGGCAGTAGGCGCCAACCAGTAAGTTTTCTTCTACCGTCAAACTGGGAAAAAGGCGCCGCCCTTCTGGCACCATCGCAATGCCCTGTGCCACGATACGAAAAGGAGCTTCACCGCCAATATCCTCACCAGCAAAACGAATGGATTGGTGTGGAGCAGGAAGCAAACCGCTCAAAGTTCGCAAAAGAGTAGTTTTTCCCGCACCATTTGCGCCAATGATTGCAACGGTCTGCCCCTCATACACGGTGAGATTCACACCAAATAGCGCTTGAAAGTCGCCGTAGAATGCGTCAAGATTGCGAACTTCAAGGAGCGGTTGTGACAATACGTCACCGTGCGATTTCATCGACATCGATTCCCACATAGACCGCTTGAACCTCGGAATTGGACATCACCGCTTCCGGGTTTCCATCGGCAATAACACGACCAAAATCGACCGCAATCAATCGATCGACTACCGAAATTAGGGCGTGGACGATATGTTCGATCCATAAAATCGTCACGCCACTGGAACGAATGGTTTGAATGAGTGCCACCAACGCGTGGAGCTCGTGTTCGGTGAGCCCGCCGCCGATCTCATCAAGAAGCAACAGTTGCGGATCGGTAGCGAGTGCGCGCGCCAATTCCAGTCGTTTTCGATCTAAGAGACGCAACGACCCCGCAAGCTCGTTCGCACGATGCAGCAAATCGGTCGCTTCCAGCACCGAGAGCGCTTTTCGGGATGCCTGAGTCTGCGACAGTCCCGCACCAAAAATGGCCGCCACCAGGACATTTTCAAAGACTGTCATACCAGAAAAAGGGTGTGGGATTTGGTAAGTTCTACCAATACCCGCACGACAGCGAAATGAACCGGGTAAGTAGGTGATGTCCAACCCGTTCAGTAAGATACGACCGCTATCGGGCTGGACAGTACCGCTGATCAGATTGAGCAGTGTGGTTTTCCCCGCGCCGTTCGGACCAATAATTCCAACTGCTTGGCCTTTGGGTACGGTGAAACGGACACAGTCAGTGACGATCAGCGCGCCGTAACGCTTGGTTACGGCGTCGACTTCTAACAGCATGTTTGATTCCATTGTGTGGTACGAACTCAGCAACGTCTGTTATGTGATCGGTAGCAATTCGCCACCAATCGGAATCATGGGAGCAATCCCATTTTCGACAATCACAAGCTCAAACCCTTGACCACGTTTTTGCCACTGACCACCTACCAAAGGCGTTTTACTGATATTGGGTACCGGTCCGGTTTGAAAATTGACGGGACCAACCAAGGTTTCGAGGTTTGTGGTGCGGATGGCGTCACGCAGTGCTTCGCGACTATTGCCGCCAGCTCGAACAAACGCGTCCAATGCCACTTCGAAAAGCGAATACTTGAAACCGAGAGGCATCGACCATTGCCGACCCGTGGCTTGGGTATAGGCAGCAGCAATTTCCGCTGAGCTTTGACCGGTCAGGCTTGACTTGAACGGGTGCTGCGGAGACCACCACACTTCGACCGAAAGCCCATTGGCGCGATCGCCAAACGCTTTCACAGCAGCTGGAAATTCCGTTGCTTTGGCGACGGTTACGATTTTGGGATGAAATCCCTGCTGTGCAGCTTGCGCCCAAAAGTTGCCGAAATCTGGGGGCGGTACGACCCCTGTGACAATTTCTACCCCACGATTTTTGAACTCAATGATTTGGGAAGCAAAATTATCTGCCGGTAGCGGAAAGCGACCCGTATCGACAAAAGTCAATTTTTTCTTTTCTGCTACCGCGGGAAAGCCCAATTTGGGATCGGCCCAAGCATTGCCGTCGGGATCGTTCGGCCACAATGCACCAACGACGCGGTTAGTGGGTAGCTTGTCCCAAATCCCGGTAAAGACAGCGATGATGTCCTCTAGTCCCCAGAAGAAGTGGTAGGTCCATTCAAAGCCCTTTTTGGGGTCACCCCCGCGGCCAAAAAAGTGAGGTTGCCAAGGCGTGTCGTTGGTGATACACGGAACTCCGTTGAGTTCGCAGGTATCAGCTACGGGGTTGGTGGTTTCCGGTGTTGAAGCAGCTAAAACGAGATCCACCCCATCTTTGTAGATCAGTTCGTTGGTGACCTCTGCAGCGCGGCTGGAATTAGATTGTGAGTCTTTAACGATGATCTCTACTGACCATTTTTTACCACCTGCTTGGATTCCATTGGCAAGATATGACCGAATGGCGCCAAGCACGAATGCGTCAGGTTCGGTGAAGACCGATAACGGACCGGTTTGCGGGCTGACCAAACCAATTTTGAGCGTGTTGGCAGCGTGAACCCAAGGGGCATGCGCAGCCGCAAGGCTGGTGGCCGTCAGTTTTCCCAACGTTTTGAGGGCTTTTCTACGCGAAATCGACTGCGGTTCGTTAGCAGTTGTCTTAGTTAGTGTCATAATTTTCTCCTCCACGATGAAAACTTTTGATAGATTGCTGATTACTTAGCGACGTGAGCATAAGTAAGCCGAAGTGGCTTGATGTTTACCGTCTTGAGGTCGATGGACATGGATAACTCCTCTTGGCTATGGAAAAATCGACTAGCTTCTTCTGTTGGGGAGTAACTGATGGGGGTCGTGTACTTCGACCTTTTGTTTTTCGCAAAACTCATCGAACGCTTCAGGGCGAAGCATCAGTTCGACAGTGAGTTCTTTTGCCCCGATCGTGAATTCGAACTCGACGAAACCCAAGCGGTTGATGCCGGTGACCCGCGCCCATTTGCGGTTAGGGTCAAAGGGTTCCGGCGTTTTTGCCCAATAAGACACCTTGGGTTTCATGATCGCTCTCCTGAATCGGTTTTACAATTTAATGCAGATGTTCTTGAGTTCCGTGTAGAACTCAAGGGAGTGCACTCCCCCTTCTCGACCTATGCCCGACCGTTTTGCGCCACCAAACGGGGTACGAAGATCACGCAGGAACCAGCTATTGACCCAGCAGATGCCCACTTCCAGTTTTTGCGCGACCCGGTGAGCACGGCTCAAGTTGGTGGTCCAAACTGCCGCGGCAAGGCCATAGTCGCTGTCGTTGGCACGCGCGATCACTTCCTCTTCACTGTCAAATGGGGCGATATGACAGCAGGGCCCAAAAATCTCTTCGCGCATCACCCGAGCCGTATCGGGCAATCCGGTCCAGATGGTTGGTTGAATCCAAGAGCCGCCCGCCAGTTCTTTTGGCATTTCGGGAATCCCCCCGCCGGTGACCACCGTGGCGCCTTCTTCGACAGCGAGTCGGTAGTAGGAAAGGACTTTTTCCCGATGTTCTTGGCTGATGAGCGGCCCCATATTCGTAGCGGGATCATCGGGGCGACCGAGTTGTAGCCCTTCCGCGCCGCGTTTGAGTGCTTCGACAAAACGATCGAAGATGGGACGTTCGACATAGACCCGTTCGGTGCCCAGACACACTTGACCACAATTGGCGAAAACCGAACGCATAGTCCCTTCAATAGCAGCATCGAAATCGCAATCGGCGAAGACGATTGCTGCATTCTTTCCACCCATCTCTAGACTGACGGGGCGCGCTCCTTGCGCGGCTGCTTTCATGATGATTTCACCCGTGCGGGTTTCACCGGTGAAGGTGATTGCATTGACGCCTGGGTGAGTCGTGACGAATTCGCCCGCGGAATCGGGACCAAAGCCATGAACGACGTTATAGACGCCAGGAGGAATACCCGCTTCGTTCATGATTTCGCCCAAAAGGGCAGCGGTTTGTGGGGTTTCCTCACTGGGTTTGACAACGACCGTATTGCCACATGCCAGCGCTGGACCTACTTTCCAGGTCATGAGCAGCAGAGGCAGGTTCCAGGGGCAGATCACACCGACAACCCCAACTGGGGTGCGGTAGCTGTAGTTGATTGCACCCCGTCCGTCAGGCGTAGCCATTTCGAAGAATTCGGTGGGGACATTCTTGATGATGTCTGCGAAGATGCGGAAATTGGCTGCGCCGCGAGGGATATCGACGTGACGGGCAAGGCTGAACGGTTTTCCAGTGTCTTCACATTCTGCGACTAGGAATTCGTCAAACCGCTTTTCGATTCCAGCAGCAACAGCGTAAAGGCGCTCAACCCGTTCGGCCACCGTCATCTTGCCCCATGGCCCTTCCAGTGCAGCCCGTGCGGCGCGCACCGCAGCATCGACTTGCTCACGGCTGGCTTCGTGTACCTGTGCCACGATTTCACCGGTCACAGGGCTGCGGTCAGGAAAGGTTCGATTTGACGGTTGGTAGGTACCGTTGATGAAATTCAAAATCTGTTTCATAGACATCTTTACTCAGTCTCAGTTAAAAAGGAATGGGAAAATCCTTTTTCACTTTCTCAATCGGGAATAGTGAATCCTACGGCTGCAAGGCCTGCTGCCGCACAAGCTTCGTCTTCTTCTGCAGAGCCGCCTGAGACGCCGATCCCTCCAACAACTGCGCCGTCTTGGCAGATCGGTAATCCCCCGCCGAAGACGATCAACCTTGGGCGCTGCGGAATGCCGAGCCGTAGCGCTTCGTCGTCACGAATCAGGTCGAAGAGCTTACGCGTGGGGAGACCAAAACCGGCTGCGGTGTATGCCTTGTCGATAGCGATCTCAATCGAATGCAAGAAAGCACCATGCATTCGGCGAAACGCCAATAAAGTTCCAGTGGCATCGCAAACGGCGACGTTGATCCGTATCCCCAAATTCCGTGCGTGCGCTACCGCGGCGGCGCACGCCGCTGCGGCAGCTTCGTCGCTGATTTGGGGGACGGTGACCGTTGTCTCTTTCTGCATGGTCATCGCCCCGCTTCGCCTTAGGTATAGACTTCGGTGAAGCTCGAAACGAGCTCCCCAGTGTGGTAAAAGATGCCGCTGCCTAGGTGCTCTTCGGTCCAGGTAACAACGGGCCGATCGGGTTGGGCAAGGTAACCGAGCCCAGCGAACGTTTCGTTGCGGTTGCCGCTGGGATCAAAGAAGTAGATGGTTTCCCCCCGCGTGATGCCATGCCGCGTTGGCGCCACGTCGATCTTCACTTTGTTCTTTGCCATCACGTCGGCCGCTTTGAGGATATCGTTCCATCCGTCGAGGAAGAACGCAATGTGGTGGAGCCCCATGCGCGGTCCGCCAACAAAGGCGATATCGTGCGGCGTTGTGGTACGTGCCAACCAGGTGGCCGCCTGAATCGAACCGTTCGGTCCGACCACAACTTGTTCGGTCAGGAAAAAGCCGAGCACTTCTGTGGCAAATTTGGTGTTTTCCGCGACTTTATTGACTCCGGTTTCGGGGTTGAGCTCACACATCAAAAGGCAATGATCCAACCAGTGAGCCCCGGCGCCGCGAATATCGTCCGGCCACGGGTCAGGGTTGATGTTGCCGACATCAGTGCCCACGCACTCTTTGAACGCGTAGAGACGCATTTCGTGGCCGCTTGGGAGGTTGAATTGCAACATGCGGCCAGTGGAGGGCAACGTCCCTTCGGGGAGCATTGTCGTGGAGATGCCATAGGCCTCGATCTTTTCTTGGAGCTCGTCGAGATCCTCTTCCCGTTCTACCTTGTAGGCGACATGGTTGAGGCCCGCTCGATCGGAAGGGGTCAGGATGAGGGAGAACTTGTCCCATTCGTCCCAGCATTTGAGGTAGACGTTCCCGTGCTTGTCTTCCATCACCTTTTTCATGCCGAGAACGTTTTCATAGTGGCGCACCGCCGCGGCCATGTCCATGACGCGCAGGCTAGCGTGACCAATACGCAGGATGCCCATTGCTACTCTCCTTTACTTTGGGTGGATAAACGACCTTGACCGTTTGCGGCGGCCAAGGCAAGAAACGGTTTGCTCATTTTTCCAACCACGGTCAGCACAACCGCAGAGCGCGGGGCGACCCGACAGGCCAGGGTGATTCCCTGCGCTTCTTCTTCTTCGGACACATGGGCGCGACTGATCGGGCCGACCACTTCGACCTCCCCTGAGAGGATGCGCACTTTGCAGATCCCACACCCCCCATTGATACACCCGACAGGGATCCCGCGCCGCCCGAGTCGCACCATTCCGCGCAAAAGGTTTTCGTCTTTTGCGCAAAGGTAAGATTCACCCGTGTTGGTGACCTCAACTGAGAAGGTTTGCATTGTCGTTCGATACATAGTAATCCCAGTATAAAAATTACAATTCATACCGTCAAATACTTTTTTTGTTTGTTTTGATACCATGTTTGTATACTGATATGCTATTAGTATTTTTTATTTTTGAGGTGGAGTCATGGACCGCTGGTTGCGAGCGTTGGATGATGGTCGGCGTTTGCGGCTTTTTCTTGCTGTTGCTGAGGAAGGAAATGTTTGCCGTGCTGCGGAGCGGGTTCATATGGCGCAGCCGCCGCTCTCCCGTCAGATTCAGGCATTGGAAGAGGACTTGGGCGTTAAGCTCTTCAAACGAACTGCCCGAGGGATGGAAATTACCGAGGCGGGGCGCGTGTTGGTTGATGAAGTGCGTCACCTTCTGGGGCTGGCCGAGCAGGCCGCAGAGCGCACCCGGTCAGCCGCGGCCGGTGAGTTGGGTCGGCTGGATGTGGGGCTCTTCGGTTCTGGCATTTTGGATGTGATACCGAGGATTCTTACCCAATTTCATCGTCGTTTCCCAAAAGTACGGATTGCGCTGCACAACCTTACCAAAGCGGAGCAGTTGCAGTGGCTACGCGATCGCCGACTTACCGTTGGGTTCAACCGCTATGTGCCGGACGAGCCCGATATCGAAGTGGAGAAAATTTACGAAGAGCCGTTGATGGTGGCGCTTCCCGCTACGCACCCTCTGGTTGACCAAGAGGTGATTACGGTCGAGATGTTAGCGGAGGAGCCGATGATTCTCTACCCCAACCTTCCGCTCCACGGGCTGGCACAAGAGATTCGCTTGGTTTTTCAAAGTGATGGAGTGACGATTCGCGTCGAGCAAGAGGTGGAGGATTTCTTGACCGCAGTGGCGTTGGTATCGGTTGGCTTTGGGGTGACGATTACGACACGCTCCGCTGCCAATCTCAATTTACCCAATGTGGTGTACCGTTCCTTCCGTTCGCAACGGCTGTCGACATTGGAGTTGTGTTGTCTGTGGCGTAGAGACGACCACTCACCAGTTTTAACGGCATTTCTGAATATCGCGCGGGATGCTTGCCAGTGGAAAGAGGAATCCGTGTTGTAGGGGTTGCCGGAAACGTCGTCGTTTTAGCGCGTGGTGTCGTTTCAGCGCTTCAACCCCACGGCAAACGGCGCAGTTGCACCGCTTCGGCAAGATGCGCCCCGCCGATTCGTTCACACCCCGCCAGATCGGCGATGGTACGTGCCACTTTACGGATACGGTGGTGGGCGCGGGCAGAGAGTTGGAGCCGCTCTGCGGCTTTCACAAGGAGCTCTTCGGCCGCAGGTTCCAACGGGGCAAAGCGGTCGAGTTCGGCGGGGGAGAGCGCGGCGTTCGGTTTGCCTTGTCGCCGCTGTTGGCGGGCGCGGGCGTCGCGAACGCGCGCGGCCACCACGGCGCTTGTTTCGCCCGGAGGGGCGTGGGCAAGCGTTTCGGCGGAGAGGCGGGGCGCTTCGACCATGAGGTCGATGCGGTCAAGGAGCGGCCCGGAGAGTCGCGCGCGGTAGCGCTCGATTTGCGCAGGGGTGCAGCGGCAGCGGTCCGACGGGTCGCCCAGGTAACCACATGGACATGGGTTCATTGCTGCGACGAGCTGAAAGCGCGCGGGGAAAGTGACCCGTTGCCGCAGCCGCGCGACGGTGATTTCGCCCGTTTCGAGCGGTTCGCGCAGTGCTTCGAGCACGGTACGGGAAAATTCCGGGAGTTCGTCGAGAAAGAGGACGCCGTGGTGGGCGAGCGCGATTTCGCCCGGAAGGATCCTGCCTGCTGCGCCGCCACCGACGATCGCCGGAAGGGACGCCGAATGGTGCGGGGCGCGAAACGGGCGTTGCCGCCAGGCGCTGGGGTCGAATGGCGCCAAGAGCGAATGGATCGCTGCGGTTTCCAGCGCTTCGGCTTCGTCAAGCGGCGGTAGCAGCGTGGGCAGGCGCGCGGCAAGCATCGATTTGCCGGCGCCAGGCGGGCCGAAAAGGAGCAGCGAATGGCCCCCGGCCGCAGCGATTTCGAGCGCCCGCTTCGCGGCTGCTTGTCCTTTGACGTCGCTGAGGTCGAGCGAAGCGGCAGAGAATGCAGTATCACCGGGTGCAGCGGTGGCGGGTGCGAACGCCTCCGGCCAGCCCGAAGGTTGCCGACCGTCGAGCCAGGCGTGGGCGTCCTGGAGGTCGCGCACCGGGTAACAGACCAAGTCGCCGACGAGCTGCGCTTCGGCCCAGTTCGCAACGGGAAGGATGAGCGCACGGCCTGCCTGTTTGGCGGCAAGCGCGGTGGGCAGCACCCCAGCCACGGGGCGGACCGAGCCGTCGAGCCCGAGTTCGCCGATGATTTCGCACTGGGCAAGCGCTTTGCCAGCGGCGATTTGGCCGCTGGCGGCAAGGAGCCCGAGCGCGATGGGGAGGTCGAAGCGGCTGCCGCTCTTGGGAAGGTCGGCCGGTGCGAGATTCACGGTGATGCGGCGCACCGGAAATTCGTATCCGGCACTGGTAAGCGCCGCCCGGACGCGGTCGCGCGCCTCTTTCACTTCGGCATCAGGCAGTCCCACGAGCGAAAAGCTCGGCAGGCCATTGGCCAAGTGCGCTTCGATCACCACTTCGGGCGCTGTGACACCCAGTGCGGCGCGGGTGCGAACCGAAGCCAGTGCCACAGCCTTTCCCGTCACTGTGTTGCAGCGGTGTCCCAGACGACGAGCGCGTGCTGTTTTTTGCCGCGCGACAGGATCGTGTACCGTCCAAAGCGGCGCGCGTCGCTCTCAAGCAGCGCACTCAGGTCGTTGACCTTGGCGCCGTTTACCGCAACCGCATTGCTTTGGATGAAGGTGCGCGCTTCGCTCTTCGAGCGGGCAAGCTGTGCGGCGACCAGCGCGTCGATGAGCGGGGTGGGTTGTGCCGGAAGACGAACCGACGGCATGCCGTCGAGCGCGAGTTGTGCGTAATCCGTTTCGGTAAGCGCCGCCAGGTCACCAGAGAAGAGCGCTTGGGTGATGCGCTGCGCCGCAGCGAGTGCTTCCGGCCCATGGACGAGGCGCGTGACCTCTTCAGCCAAGATCCGCTGCGCCTCTGGTTTGCCGTCACGCGCGCGGTCGGCCGCTTCGATCGCTTCGATCTCCGCAACCGGCAGAAAGGTGAAGTAGCGCAGGAATTTGTAGACGTCGGCATCGGCCGTGTTGAGCCAGAACTGGTAGAACTGATAGGGAGAGGTTTTGCTTGGGTCGAGCCAGACGGCGCCCGATTCGGTTTTGCCGAATTTGGTGCCGTCCGCCTTGGTGACGAGCGGCAGCGTCAACCCGAACGCCTCAGTGCGGAAGTAGCGGCGGATGAGGTCGATCCCGGCGGTGATGTTGCCCCACTGGTCAGAGCCGCCCAATTGCAGCCGACAGCCGTGCCGACGGTAGAGTTCGGCAAAGTCGTAGGCTTGGAGCAGCATGTAGGAAAATTCGGTAAACGAGATGCCCACTTCGTCGCGTTCGATGCGGGCGGCAACCGCCTCTTTTTTGATCATCGCGTTCACGGAGAAGTGTTTGCCGACGTCGCGCAAAAAAGTGAGCACGTTCATTTCGCCGAACCAGTCGTGGTTGTTGGCGATGATCGCAGCGTTGGCGCCGTCGAACTCCAGGAACGGTTCGAGTTGGCGACGAATCTTAGCCGACCATTCGAGGACGGTGTCCAACGTATTGAGTTTGCGCTCTTGCGCTTTGAAACTGGGGTCCCCGATCATCCCGGTGGCGCCACCGACGAGCGCAACCGGCTTGTGCCCTGCCAGTTGGAAACGGCGCAGCGCCAAAACCGGCACCAGATGGCCCAGATGGAGGCTGTCCGCAGTGGGGTCGAAGCCGCAGTAGAGCGTGATCGGACCGTTGGTGAGCGCTTCGGCGAGCGCTTCCGGATGGGTGCATTGGGCGATGAGGCCGCGTGCGGCGAGGTCGTCGAGTAGGTTCGTGGTCATCGTCGTTGCCGTTGCACGAAATGGGACTGCCGGGATTATAACGTCTGGGGCGCGAAGGGGGCCGCAAGATTCCGCGTGGTGTAGCCGCACCGCAAGGGTTGGCGGTCTGGGGGTGATTAGCGGTATAGAATGGCACCCGTAGGGTGGTGGGGTAGCGTCGATGCGTATCGCACCGCACGGGGCGTGACGCCGGTGATCGAACCCGGGGTGGTGTTCAGCAAAACCACACGGTGGATCGTTGGATGGGAGGTGGCCGATGGCGGAACGGGGCAGTGACCGATCGGTCGCGCCGCAAAAGGATGAGGCGGTTCGCGCGCAGCTGCGTGCCCTTTTCGCTGCGGCGGTGGCGCGGGCGCAACCCGAACAGGTGATGCCGGAATGGGTGGCGCAGTTGATCGCTGAAGCGCCGCGTGGCCGGACGATCGTCGTCGGTGCCGGAAAAGCGAGCGCAGCGATGGCCGCGGCGCTCGCGGCGCAATGGCCAGAGGCGTTGCCCCTTTCCGGCGTGGTGGTGACCCGATACGGCCATCTGCCGCCAGCGTGCGCGCACGGCGCGACACCGTGCGGACGCATCCGACTTCTCGAAGCGGCCCACCCGACCCCCGATGCGGCAGGGTGCCATGCCGCGCAAATGGTGCTCGACGCGGTGGCCGAAGCGGGCCCGGACGATCGTGTGGTCTGTCTCCTCTCTGGCGGGGGTTCGGCGTTGTTGCCGCTTCCACAAGCGGGAGTGTCCCTTGCCACATTGCAGTCGATCACCGCGCAGTTGTTGGCCTGCGGCGCGACGATTGCCGAAATCAACTGCGTGCGCAAACACCTGTCGCGGATCCAAGGCGGACGGTTGGCGCTTGCCGCAGCACCGGCACCGGTGGTGACGTTGGCGATCAGCGACGTGCCGGGGGACGACCCTGCGGTGATCGCAAGCGGCCCCACGGTCCCTGACCCCACGACCTGCGCGGAAGCGTTGGCGGTGCTCGAACGCTATGCGATCGCAGTGCCTGACGCAGTCCGTACCGCGCTCGCTGAGGGGCGCTGGGAGACCCCGAAACCGGACCATCCCCACTTTGCCCGTTGTCGTTATCACCTCATCGCAACGCCATGGGAGAGCCTCGCCGCAGCGGCCAACGCGGCGCGCCGTTTCGGTTTCGCTCCCCATATCCTGAGCGACGCGATCGAAGGAGAGAGCCAGACGGTGGCGCAGTGGCACGCCGCGCTCGCCCGCGCGGTGGTGTGCCACGGTGAGCCGTTTTGCGCGCCGTGTGTGCTCCTCTCTGGCGGGGAGACGACAGTAACATTGCCGCGAAAACCTGCTGACCCGCTCCTTCCGGCACGGGGTGGGCGCAACAGTGAATTTCTGCTGGCGCTGGCGTTGGCGCTGGACGGAGCAGCGCATGTCTGGGCGATCGCGGGGGATACCGACGGGATCGACGGCAGCGAAGAGAACGCCGGGGCGCTCGTCACCCCGACCACCCTGGCGCGCGCTCGTGCGTTGGGGTTGGATGCGCGGCGTTACCTGGTGGCTCACGACGCGTACGAGTTCTTTGCGGCGCTGGGCGACTTGGTGGTGACCGGGCCGACGCGGACCAACGTCAACGATTTCCGGGCGCTCATCATCGTGCGATAAAACCCAGGTCGATAACGGAATAACCGAAAACGGGTGTTTTCCGTACCGCATGCCCGGTACATTTGAAAGCAGACAGGTACGGGCAAAACGGTATGGAATGGGCTCTGGTTGCAGGCGGCGCGCTCGTTGGCTTCATCGTCGGGTTGACCGGCGTCGGAGGCGGTTCGTTGATGACGCCGCTCTTGATCTACGGGTTTGGTGTATCGCCTCACCTTGCGGTCGGAACCGACCTTCTGTTTGCGGCGATCACCAAATCGGGGGGTGCGCTTTCCTTTGCAAAGCATCGCATGGTGCCGTGGCGAATCGTCGTTCCGCTCACCGTCGGCGGCCTGGCAGGGGTCGGTGTGATGTTGGTGTTCCTGAAAACCGTAGGGCCGGCGAGCGAACACGTTCACCGCCTGATGCAGCACACGTTGGGGGTGATGTTGCTGCTCACCGCAGCGGCAACCCTCTACAAAGTGGTGAAGAGCGGGGGCGTGGTGACGCCATCGCCAAGCGCCGCATTGGACAACCGTGCCACTCCTGCCGCGGCGCATGGTCGCGTCAATTCTGGCAGCGCAGCGCACACGGTGCGCGATCGCGAACAGCCACGTTGGGCGGCGGGACCCTGGTTGATGGGCGCGGTGATCGGCGCGTTGGTCACGCTCACCTCGGTTGGGGCTGGTGCGGTGGGTATGGCGATCCTGATGGTGCTCTATCCGCATGTGCCGTTGCCCCGGCTGGTCGCTGCGGACGTCACCTACGCCGTGCCGCTGACGCTGGCGGCGGGGTTGGGGCACGCTGCGCTCGGCACCGTCGATTGGGCGATGCTGGGTTGGTTGTTGTTGGGTTCGCTTCCAGGTATCTGGGTCGGGAGTCACCTGGTCCGTGTCGTCCCACAACGCTGGGTACGCTCCGTTTTGTCGCTGCTGTTGGGCGGCATCGGTGCGAAGCTGCTGCTAGCGTAGCGATTCGCGGTAGCGAACAAGTCAAACAAACGTTTGACTTGTTCATCTCCTTGCGCTATCCTTGATCTGTTTTTTCGACACGCCAAGGAGAACCCTATGCCGATTCCAGCAGCTTTCCAAGGTCGTTTTCGGGTGCCGGTGATCGCCGCGCCGATGTTTCTCGTCTCGGGCCCCGAATTGGTGATCGCGGCGTGCAAGGCGGGGGTTGCTGGCACCTTCCCGTCGCTCAATGCGCGCCCGGTGGCGCAACTGGAAGCGTGGCTCGATTGCATCACGCGGGAACTCGCCGAAGCAGCCGCGCAGCACCCGGAACAACCGGTTGCCCCGTTCGGGGTAAACCTGATTCTGCACCATTCGAACACGCGGTTGGCCGAAGATCTGGCGCTCATCGAGCGCTTCAAGGTGCCATTCGTGATCACCAGCCTGGGCAATCCTCGGGAAGCCGCCGAGCGGATCCATGCGTATGGCGGGTTGGTCTTTGCCGACGTGATCCATGCCTACCACGCGAAGAAGGCGATCGAAGCGGGGGTCGATGGGATCATCGCGGTGTGCGCGGGCGCGGGCGGCCACGCGGGTACTCAGAGCCCGTTCGCACTCGCCCGTGAGATTCGCGAATTTTGGGACGGCACGCTCGTTCTCGCCGGGGCGATTTCCGATGGGTACAGCGTGCGCGCCGCTGAAGTGTTGGGTGCCGATTTCGCCTACATGGGGACGCGCTTCATTGCAACTAAGGAATCGATGGCCAGCCCTGGGTACAAGGAGATGGTGACGCGCTGCACGGCATCCGACGTGGTCTATACCGACGCGGTTTCGGGTACCAACGCGAACTTCCTTTGGCCGAGCCTCGAAGCCGCGGGATTCAAGCGCGAAGAACTCGCGATCAACTTCGGTAAAGGGAAACTGAAGGCGATCGGTGACGAAGCGAAAGCGTGGCGGGACATCTGGAGTGCCGGGCACGGCGTTTCGGTGATCCACGACGTTCCGACCGTAGCTGAATTGGTCGCGCGGCTCGAAACCGAATATCGGCAAGCGGCGGCGTTGCCGGTGAGCGCCGCAGTGCGCGGGTGATTTTTTTGGGTGTGAGGAGACGACGATGAAAAACAGGAAACGGCAAATCGGGATCGCGGTGGCGTCGGCGCTCGCGATCTTTTCGGGTGGTGTCCATGCCCAGGCGGTGGTTTTCGGGGACAGCCTGAGTGATGCGGGCACGTACGCGCTGATTCCGGGGGTTGGCCGCTTCACGACCAATCCGGGGCCGGTCTGGAGCGAACGCATCGTGCAGGGCTTGGTCGGTACGGTCGGCCCCGCACAATTGTGGGCCGGAAGTGGCGCATTCGTACCGAACCCGTACGGTGGCGACATCTGGGCACAGGGTGGGGCGCGGGTGACGCAGCTGCCCGGGGTGCAACCCACGCCGCCCACGGAAGACGCCAAACCGTTGGCGACTCAAATCCAGGAGTACCTGACGGCCAATGGCGGCACCGCAAACCCGAAAACGACCTATTTCCTTTGGGGCGGCGCGAACGACATCTTCTGGCAAACCGGCTACAGCGGCAATGCGCCGGCCGTGATGCAGACAGAGATCCAGAGCGCGGCGCAGCAGATGGGGGCGCTCACCGCGGTATTGCGGCAGGCGGGTGCAACGCGGCAGGTAGTGCTCACCGTGCCGGATATTGGGGCTACGCCGTTCGGTCTGTCGCAGCCGTCGGCTGCGCGTGCTGGGTTGAGCGGCTTGACGACGCTCTATAACCTGACGCTCAATAGCACCGTGAGCGCATTGGGTGAACAAGGCGTCCTGCTTCTTGACGCCGATGGGCTCTTCAAAGAGGTGGTGGCAAACCCTGCGGCATTTGGCTTCACCGTAGGCAATACGGGGGTGGCGTGCGTGACGACTACGTCGCTCGTCTGTTCCAGTGCCACGCTGGTCGCACCCGACGCGTCCACGACCTATCTCTTCGCCGATGGGGTTCATCCGACGAGCGGGGGACACGAACTGATCGCCGATTTCGTCACGCAGGCGCTCACGGCGCCCTACTTCGTCGCTGCCGTGGCCGACCATGTGGCGTCGGCGGCAAACGCCCAATGGCGGCTCGTCACGACGCGGACATTGTCCGGTTTCGCTGCAGGGGCGCAGGGTTGGTGGGCGACCGTTTCGGGTGAACGCATCACCACCGACGCCACCGCGACGCAAGCGAAGCGGCGTGCGACACCAACTCGTGTCGACGTCGGTTTCGACGGCGAATGGGGCGACGGCTGGTGGGGTGGCGTCACCGTCGGGTTCGTTCACGATTCCCTCAAAGTGACCGCTTTGGGCAACGCCGATGGCAACGGCGCCTCCCTTGCGGCGTATCTGGGCAAACGGTGGGGCGCGCGCTATGCCACCCTCACCGCAGGGATGACCGGAATTTCCTATGACCTCGAACGGGAGATGACGCTGCGCACGCTTGCGCGCACCGAGCGCGGCTCGACCAGCGGAAGCGTACGTCAAGTCCGTTTCGAGGTCGGGCAATGGTTCGGCGAATCGGCACGATTGCATGGACCGTTCGCGGCACTGGGCTGGCGCTGGGTCCATCTGGGGGGTTACAGCGAGACGAGCGGTTCCGCGACGGCGCTGCGCTTCGCGGCGCAGGATTTCGATCAAAGGGTCGGTCAGATCGGCTATCAATGGCGGATGCACAGCGCGCCCAACCTGGTGTGGCAGGGTCGGCTGGCGGTCGAGAAGGCGTTTCAGGATAGCCGCCGCACCGTGACCCATGGCGCGGTGGGTTGGGCTGGGGCGTTCCCGACCGAAGTAGGGAGCGACAACGGCGTGCAGGTGACCGCTGACCTTGGCGTGCAGTGGAACCTGGCGTCGCAGCAGCAGCTTCGGCTGGGGCTCTTTGCCACCGCGGGACAGAACGATCAACGCGCCGCGGGCCTTTCGCTCAACTGGCAAAAGGCGTTCTGACCGGGTCGAACAACGCAGGAAGTGGCGCAAGCGCGACGCCCTGCTCCTGTAACGTCGCGGCCAGCGCTTGCGCGATCGCCACCGCTTCCGGGGTGTCGCCGTGCACGCAGATCGAGTGGATCGGTGCCGGGAGGACTTCCCCCGTGGCGGTGACAATGCCGCCTGCTTCGAGCATCGTTTGGACGTGACGAAGCACCGCGTCGGGGTCATGAAGCACCGCACCCGGTTCACTGCGGGGCACCAGTGTGCCGTCGGCCGTGTAGGCGCGGTCGGCGAAGATTTCGTGGGCGACGGGAAGCGCGGCGTCGTGACCCGCAGCGGCAAGCGCTGAGTGTGGTGGAGCGAGCAGGATCAAGGCCCGAGCGTCTTGCCAGGGGATGCCGTGGCCGCTGCCCGCCAGTGCCCGGCTTGCGGTCGCTACGGCGCGGACGATCGCGCGTGCGGTGACGGGATCGCGCCAGGCGCGGTTGTAAAGCGCGCCGTGGGGTTTGACGTGGGTCAGCGTCACCCCTTCGCTGGCGGCGAGCGTGGCCAACGCGCCGATTTGGTAGAGAAGGAGCGCTTCGAGCTCGTCAGGCGGAATCGCCATCTCGCGGCGGCCAAAGCCGAGGAGGTCCGGGTAGCTTGGGTGCGCACCGACACTCACCCGTGCGGCGCGAGCCAATGCCAGCGTCTTGCGCGCGGTGAGGGGGTCCCCCCCGTGAAAACCGCAGGCGAGACTCGCACTTTGTACGAGTGCGAGCATCGCGGCGTCGTTGCCCATCGACCAGGCGCCGTACGATTCGCCCAAATCAGCGTTGAGATTGAGGGTAAGGGTCATACGAAATCCTCCCATGTGGCGTCCCAGACGCCGCTCACCAGGTTTTCGTGCCACAGCCGATGCGGATCGGGGTCACCGCTTGCGCCGATGAGCGCTGCGAGGTCTGGTGTGGCACTCGCTGCGGAACGGGCGTGGGCCAGCGCGTGCTGCTGGAAGCGGCGCCAGCGCGCGGAGAACGCATGCCAGGCGTCGTCGGGGTCGGTAAGCCAGGCAAAGCGAAGCCGTTCTCCCGGTTGGAGATGGGCCAGGCGCCAGCGGTCGGCTTCGATCACCTGTGCGATTTTGGGATAGCCGCCCATCGTCTGGGCGTCGTTGAGGAGAACGATCGGCTGGCCAGCAGGCGGCACCTGCACCGCGCCGGGCCAGAGCGGTTCAGAACGGATCTCTGGTGGTGTCGCGACCAGCTTAGGGCCTTCGAGACGTGCGCCCATGCGGTCGCTCGCGAGCGTCACCTGCCAGAGTGCGCTGACCCAAGCGGCGCGCGCGTCGTCAGCGAACGCGGACCATTGGGCGCCGGGTAGGCTACGGATCGGTTCGGTACTGGCCAATGGCCAAGGAAGGGGTAGGAACGCAGCGCGCGGCGGTTGGGTGGGTGGCGTCACGGGGATCCGATCACCCGCGGCAAGCGGTCGCCCCTGCCAACCGCCAAAACGGGCACGCAGCTCCGTGCTCGTGCTGCCCAGGCATTCGGGGATGGCCAGCGTCCCTGTGCCGACGACGGCGGTTCGACCTTCGAGGATTCGCTCCACGGTGACGGTTTCGCCGGGAGCGAGTACCCAACTGAGCGCTCCCTGCACTGCCAGCGGCGTGTCGTCGATGCGTAAGCGGACGTTGCCCGCGACGACGACGGGGAAGGGCGCTCCTTCGGCGGTGAAGGCAAAGCCACCGAAGTGGTGCTCGATGAGCGGAAAGGTGAGTGGCGGGCCGAGCGGTGGCGGCGGGGTCAGCGCGGCCAAAGGGCGGCCGCTCGCATGGAAAAGGGCAGCGAGCGCCAAACGGTAGAGCCAGGGGTCGAGCATGCCAGCGCGCGGCACACCCCACTGGCGGGCGTGAAACCGCCCGTCGTCTTGGATCGTCGCAAAACACCCTGGGTCTAGGATTCGTAACGCAGCGGCTGTGCTCATCGCGATTCCTCTCGCAGCACGAAGCGCACACGATCGCCGGGCCGAAGCCGGGCCGGAGGCATCGCCGTCGGGTCGAAGAGGGTGACCGGGGTGCGACCGATCAGGTGCCAGCCGCCCGGACTCTCCCACGGGTAGATGCACGCCATGCGTTGCGCGATCGCGACCGACCCGGCGGGCACTTTGAGGCGCGGATTGGCACGCCGCGGCAGCGCGAGCGTTTCGGGTAACCCTTCCAGGAACGGGAAACCGGGCAGAAATCCCACGGCCGCAACGGTGAACGTACAGGCGAGAAACGTGTCGAGAACCGCTTCTGGGGTGCGCCCCAGCGCTTCCGCGACCGTTGCGAGGTCGGGCGCCGTTTCGGGGGTAACGATGAGCGGGAGCTCATGGGTACGGGAATGGGGTGAAGGCGTCGAGGGATCTGAATCGGGGGCAGCGGCGGCAAGACGCGCACTGCGCGCTTTTGCGCCAACGGCGGCAAGTGCTGCCGAAAGTACCGATTCGTCCGGGCAGCCCCAGAGCGCGATTGCGTCGAACCCGACCACCGCCTCAGCTGCGGGGTAACCGCGTGCGGTCAGTTCGGTAACGAGCGCATCGGCAAGCTGGGCCGCACTGTGCCGGTCGATCTGGTCGAGCGGGATGCGCCATTGCGTTTCGCTGAGGCGTTGGGGGGTTACTGTCATCGCTGTACGTCGGGGGCAGGGGGGGTGGTGGTCGCGGCGCGGGCAGCCTGATCGTAACGCCCAGACAGGGTGCGGAGCATTTCGGCGGTGTGCTACGCGCGGAGGTCATGCGCCGGTTTCATCGACCACTTGCCAGTTGGGTTGCGGGAGCGCTTCCACCTCAGGTTTGGCAAAGAGATAGCCTTGAAAAAGGGTAATGCCCAGATTGCGCAGCCAGCGGTACTCCTCGGCGGTCTCCACCCCTTCTGCGATCGTGGTGATTCCTAAGCGTTGGGCGGTATCGAAGATGCCGGCGACGATCGCCTGGCGCACTGGGTTTTTGTCGATGCCCTGAACGAGGCCGATGTCAAGCTTGATCAGGTTGGGTTGGTAGTCGGCCAAGAGGTTGAGTCCCGAGTAACCGGCGCCGAAGTCGTCGATCGCGGTGGCAAAACCACGCGCCTGATAATCGGTGATGATGCGCAGCACGTGGTCGGGATTTTCGATTTTTTGCTCTTCTGTGAGCTCGAAGATGAGCAGCGTTGGATCGAAGCCCACTTTCTCGGCGGCAGCAAGGGTGAGGCGGATGCAGCTTGCCGGTTCATAGACCGCGTTGGGTAGAAAGTTGATCGAAAGCCGGGCTGTAAGTCCCAGGCGCTTCGCCGTTGCAATCGCCAGGACTCGGCAGGTCTGGTCGAAGTGGTAGCGATTGCTCTCGGTGACTTGGCTGAGCACCGTTGCCGCCCCTTCGCCGTTGGCGCCGCGAACGAGCGCTTCGTAGGCGAAGAGGGTTCGGTGCGCGGCGTCTACTATGGGCTGAAACGCCATGCGCAAGGGGATATGTAACTGAGCGTTTTCCCCACGGCAACGCAGGCACCCCTGAATGGACGCGTCGCTGTCGGCGAAAAAGGTTTCGAGAAAAGAGGGTGTGCTCATCATTACGCCTCCATGGGGTTTTCGACGTCAACCTCATCCCGCCACTGGTTTTGGATTTCCTGTGCCGCGTCTAGGTTGTCCAGAAACGCCGTCACGGCTTCGGGCCAGAAGTGGCGGCCGCTCTCCTCACGCAGGAGGGCGACTGCGCGGTCGATCGACCACGCCGGTTTGTAGGGGCGGGCGCTCGTCAGGGCGTCGAAGACGTCGGCCACGGCAACGATGCGCGCTTCGATGCTGATCGTTTCGCTTTGTTTTCCGTAGGGATAACCGCTGCCGTCCCATTTTTCGTGGTGTTCGAGCGCGATGCGACGCGCCATTTGCAGCAGGCTCGATGGGTCTTCACCGATGATCGCGGCGCCGATTTCGGGATGGGTACGCATCACACGCCATTCGTCGGCATCCAGTTTGCCCGGCTTGAGGAGGATATGGTCTGGAATCCCGATCTTGCCGATGTCGTGCATCGGCGCTGCGGCAAACAGTTGTTCGCTCCATTCGCGCGGGGCGCCGAGCGCTTCGGCGATCAGACGGCTGAAGTGGCTCATGCGGATCACGTGGCGCCCCGTTTCGTTGTCTTTGTATTCGGCGGCGCGCCCTAACCGCTGAATGATGGCGAGCCGCGTGCGTTCCAGCTCGTCACGGGCCACCAGGCTGAGGTGGGTGCGGACGCGCGCAAGCAACACCGGCGGCGAAATCGGTTTGGTGAGGTAGTCGACGCCACCTGCGGTAAACCCTTCCGTTTCGTGGATCGGGTCGCCCAGCGCGGTGCAAAAGAGGATAGGAAGATGCCGGGTTTCTGGGTTCGAGCGAATGCGTCGCGCCACTTCGAATCCGTTCATCTCCGGCATCATCACGTCCAAGACGACCAAATCGGGCACGCTTTCGGCAACGCGCTGCAGGGCTTCGGTGCCGTTTCGGGCAAAGCGGAGGCGATAGTGGGGGGCCAGAATCTGACGCAGGAGTTGGAGATTCGTGACTTCGTCGTCAACGAGGAGCAGTTCGGGTTGCGGGGTTGTGGGAAAGCGGGTCTCCATCCGGCAGGTCTCCTGGTGTTGGGGCAGTGCGGACGAGCATTTCTGCTTGGGCAAAATCGAAGGCGTCGAGCGCTGTGTTGAGATTGTGCCACAGGCGGGGATGCGTTTCGCGGATTGCGTCGAGCGCCGGGCCGGTGATTTCGCCACGCCGGATCATAGCAAGGAGTGCTTGACGGTCCGCGTCGGGTAGTGGCGTGGGATCGCATTGGGTAATACGCTCTGGCCGATGTAACCCGTCCGGGTGTTGGGTGGCGGTCAGTGCCGCAAGCGCATGCGCCGTGGCACGCACCGTGGCGACAAAGGTATCGAGCGGAGCTTCGCGCGCTGTGCTGTCGGCGGTGTGGCGTTCTAACGTTCGTGCCAAGTGTGCTAGGCGGGGCAGGGCCAGATTGGCTGCCGTGCCAGCAATTCGGTGCCATTCGGCAGCGGACCAGTCGCGAACCGCGTCGACCGCTTGCGGTACCGTATCGAGCCATGTTTGGGCTTTGGTCAGCCAGGCGTCGCGCCACAGCGCTTGACCCTGTTCGGGGTCGATCAAGCCAAAAGCGGCCTCTGGTGCGTCGATGGTGTTGTCTGGGGAGGTCTTTTCGTGGGCCCGGAGGCGGTCGCGCATCTCCACAAGGGGTTGCAAAACGGCGATCAGCTCCCGTTGTTGGAGCGGTTTCGCCAAAAAGGCGTCGAAACCCGCTTCGTGGCAGGCGTCGCGCTCTTCTTGCGCCACTTGTCCCGTGAGGGCGATGAGGGGCAGCGGCGCCAATCCCATCGCTCGTTCGAAATGGCGGATGGCACGCGCGGTGGTGATGCCGTCGCCATCGGGCATTCGTAGGTCGAGCAGCCCAGCAACCCAACGGTCGGGACAGGCGGTATAGTGGGCGAAAAAGGCATTGCCGCTGGCCACACAGGTGACCGCGGCGCCCAGGCGCGTAAGGAGCGCTGCGAGCAGTTCCCGGTTGAGGGCGACGTCGTCGGCAGCAAGGATCGATTTGCCGGCAAGCAAAGCAGCTGCGCTGTCGCCGATGGCGTGGGGTAGCGCTTCGTCGGGACAGTCGGTTTCGGGTAGCGGAGTGAGCGGGAGCGTGAGGGTAAAGGTGGCGCCGGCTCCCGGGGTGCTCGCGACCTGTACGTCTCCGCCCATCGCCCGCGCAAGATCGCGGACGATCGCAAGTCCCAGTCCGGTGCCGCCATGGCGGCGCGTGGTGACCTCTTCGACTTGCACGAACGGGGTGAAGATCTCCTGTTGCTTGGCGGGTGGGATCCCTGGGCCGGTGTCGCGAACGAAGAGCACAAGTGTTTGGCCATCCCACTCGGCACCGAGCGCGATTTCCCCCTGTTCGGTGAATTTGAGGGCGTTGTTGAGCAAATTACCGAGTATTTGCCGCAGCCGATCACCGTCTGCCGACCAGCAGCGAGGCAAATCATTCGGTAAAGACAAGGTGAAGCGCAGCCCTTTCTGGCGCGCGAGCAGCGCGTAGTGGCTGGTGAGTTCGTGCAGGAGGCGGTCGAGGCGTGTGGGAGTGGGACGGAGCGTAAATGCGCCCGCTTCGAGTTTCGCCAGGTCGAGGAGATCGTTCAGGAGCGTGAGCAGCGTGCGCCCCGCAGCGAGGATGGCCGAGGTGCGTTCCTGCAGCCGTGTGTCTTCGGGGTGGTCTTGTTGGATCAGTTCGGCAAAACCGAGTACCGCGTTGAGCGGGGTGCGAATTTCATGCGAAATCGCCGAGAAGAAGCGGCGCTCTCGGGCCAGCGCGACCTCCAGTTCCTGCTTTGCCTGTTCGAGTGCGTGTTGCGTTTCGATCTGCGCGGTGATGTCGATAGCAAGCTTCAACACATGGTCGATCGTACCGTCGAGGCGGCGCATCGGTTGGTACCAACCGTGCAGATGGCGAATTTTTCCCTCTTTCGTTTTGCGGGGAAAGGTGCCCTCGATCGTTTCGCCTTGGCGCAACCGTGCCCAGAAGGTGTCGCGCGCTTCTTGAGGGTAGTCGTCCGGCCATAGCGATGTATGGGCTTGACCGATGAGCGCCTCGGGGGAATAGCCAAGGGTTTCGGCAAGGCGCGCATTGATTTCCAGAAAAACCCCATCAAGGGAGAGGCGGGCGCGAAGGAGCAGTCCATCGATCGCGCGTACGAGTTGCGCTAGCGTCTCTGCCTGGGTTTCGATGGGCGTGAGGTCGGAGAGGACCAGATCTACTTCATCTCCTTCACTACCGAGCGGGGTGACCAAAACGCGGACGGAAACCCGACGGACGCTGCCGTCGGGTAAATGGAGCGTCAAGGTATCGGTGATTTCGGGTTTTTCTCGAGAGAGCGCCGCGGAGAAGCGCGCCAAAATTTCGCTACGCGATTGCGGCGGTAGAAAATCGAGCAGAGACCCTTTGCCCGCCAAATAGCGTGCAGGCGAAAGCCCCGTGAGCGTTTCCAACGCGCGCGATGCCCAAATGCGGGTGATCTGACCACGATGGATTCGAAAACGGACGATGGCAAATGGGAGGTGGTCAAGCAGTTGGTGAAAGAGCGCTGCGCGCTGGGCTGCGCGCTGGGCGGTGGCGCGCCATCCGAAGATCGCGAAGAGACCACCAAAGAAACCGAACACGACGAGCAATACGACCACGATCGCGAGCGCCAGTGGCCAATTGAAGCCTTGCCCGGGTTGCCAATCGGCAACCGGTTGCCCAATGAAGAGGGTGCCTGCCATCGCCGTGTAGTGCATTGCGCTGATCGCCAATCCAATCACTGTGCCCGAAACCACGACGCGCGGCAGGCGATGGAATCGCAACCACCCACGATGGAAGTGCAAAAAGAAAGCGAGGCACGAAAACGCAACGGCAACGACGATCGAGAGCAGAAACCACACGGGGTGGTAGCGGATTTCGCCCAACGTGATCATTCCGGCCATCCCGGTGTAGTGCATCGCGCCGATACCGGCGCCGACCAGCACCCCGGCCACGAGGAGGTCGCGTGTCGTGACGCTACGGTGGCGCAGCAGGCGCAAACCCACCCAGGCGGCAAACAGACTGGGAACGACCGAAAGCGCAGTCGGCCCGAACGCGTAGGTGACGGGTTGGCAGACGTCTGCAGCCAGCATCCCGATGAAGTGCATGCTCCATACGCCGAAGCCCAGCATCGGCACGGCGAAAAGAAATGAGGCGTGGCTGAGGCGCGGGCCAAAGCGTTCTGGATGGCGCGCGAGCGAAAGGAGTTGCAGCGCTCCAATGCCAGCTAGGACTGCAATCGTGACCGAAAGGGCGACGAGCAGGGGTTGGTACCGGACGGGCGCAAGAGGGAGCCCCTGCTCCGGCCAGGCAAAGAAAAGCGCGAAGAGTTCCGATGCGCTCATTTCCCCTGAAGCGCCCAATAGACCGCGGCTACGGCTTCGAGCGGTTGCCCCGTCTCCTGTGCCAGCGCGGCGAGTGTGAAGAGTGCCGACGCGGTGGGGAGCCACGCCAACTCGGTGGCGAGCGCTTCGGAAAGACCCGCGCGTTGCCAGCGTTCGATCGCCTCGACCCGAATCTGCGCCAAGTTGGGCTGGGTGGCTTCGCGCCAAAGCGAGCGCAGCGTGTTTGCGGCCGCTTCGAGTGTCGGGAGCAGCGCATCGCCGGTTTGTTGCTGCCAAGTGGGTTCGGATAGGAACCCGGTTACCGCTTGGCGGCAGTGGTTCCGTAGCCAGGTGAGCGCCTCGTACCGTGTCGCTTCGGGTATTGCGCCTGCCAGCGCGTCGATTTCGGCCAGCCGTACTTCAAGGGCGAAGAGGTGCCAAACGAGTGTGAAAGCGCGCGCGATTTCGGGTATCGCGGCGCCGGTTTCTTGCGCCAGTTCGTCGACGGTGGTGATGCCCAGACGGTCGATGAGTCGATTGGTCCAAAGCGTTGCGACGATCTCCCGCCGTAAGGGGTGTTCATGAAGCGTTTCGCCCAAGTCGTCAGCCAGTTCGGAAGGGAAGTAGCGCGGGTAGTCACGGGCCAGGAGCGGGTCGTCGAGACAGGCGCTCGCAAGTAGCGCCGCTTTCACTTCGAGTTTGGCGTACGCAAGGAGCACCGAGAGTTCCGGACGAGTGAGGCCCACGCCGTTCTCTTCGCGCTCGGCCATTTCGACGTCGCTCGGGATCCGTTCCAGGCAACGGTCGAGCAGTTTTTCAGCGACCAGCCGCGAGATGAAATGGCGCCACGCCGGCCAACCGTGCCCACCGCGCAACGCATCGAGCGCGATCGCTTCGGTTTGGGTGAAGTTGTCGTGTAGCACCGCTTGGACCACGGCGTCGGCCATACCCATGAAGCGGGCGTCGCGTGTTTCGGCGGCGATTTTTCCGTGTTCTACGCCGAGCCCGAGCGCGATCTTGAGGTTCACTTCGTGGTCGGAGCAGTCGACGCCGCCCGAGTTGTGGATCGCGTCGGTTTCGATGCGCCCCCCTAGGAGCGCGTATTCGACCCGCGCCCGTTGGGTAAAGCCCAGGTTTCCGCCTTCGCCGACGATGCGGCAGCGCAATGTGTTGGCGTCGACGCGCACGGCGTCGTTCGCGCGGTCCCCTGCCTCCGCGTGGCTCTCCGTACTGGCTTTGACGTAGGTGCCGATTCCGCCGTTGTAGAGCAGGTCGACCGGAGCGCGCAAGATCGCTTGGATCAGTTCGGGTGGGGTAAGCGCCGTTACCGTTTCCGGAAGTCCCAACGCGGCGCGCGCTTGCGGTGAGAGCGGGATGCGCTTCGCCGTCCGCGGCCAGATCCCGCCCCCTTCGGAGAGACAGTCGCGGCGGTAGTCGTCCCAACTGGAACTGGGGAGGCGAAAGAGCCGTTCCCGCTCCCGGTAGCTGATTACGGGGTCGGGATCGGGATCGATGAAGATGTGGCGGTGGTCGAACGCGGCGATGAGTTTGAGGGTGCGGTGCGCGAGCATCCCGTTGCCGAAGACGTCGCCGGACATGTCGCCGATTCCGACGACGGTGATCGGCTGGGTGGCGATGTCGATTCCCAGTTCGCGCAGATGGCGTTCGATCGCAACCCAGGTGCCGCGTGCCGTGATGCCGAGTTTTTTGTGGTCGTAACCCACCGAGCCACCGGAGGCGAACGCGTCACCGAGCCAGAAGCCATATTCGGAGGCGATGGCGTTCGCAGTGTCGGAAAAGGTGGCGGTTCCTTTGTCGGCGGCAACGACCAGGTACGGGTCGTCGTCGTCGTGGCGAACCACCTGGGGCGGCGGGACGATTGTTCCTTCGACGCGGTTGTCGGCAAGATCGAGGAGGCCGCGCAGGTAGGTGCGGTAGGCATCGAGCCCGGCGGCTTGCCACGCAGCGCGATCGTGGGTGGGGGCAGCGTTACGGACGATGAAACCCCCTTTGGCGCCCGTGGGGACGATCAGCGCGTTCTTGACGAGCTGTGCCTTCATCAGCCCCAAAATTTCGGTGCGGTAGTCGTCTTTGCGATCCGACCAGCGCAGCCCGCCGCGCGCGACCGGGCCGCCGCGCAGATGGACCCCTTCGACGTTGGGGGCGAAGACGAAGGTCTCGCGCCACGGTTTCGGGTCGGGAAGGAAGTCGATCGTCTGCGACGCGATCTTGAGTGCCAGCCACGGACGTGGGGTTCCGGCCTCGTCTTCGCGGTAGAAGTTGGTGCGAACCGTGGCGTCGAGCGTGGCGAGAAACGCGCGGGCGATGCGTTCTTCGTCGAGGGTGGGGAGTTGCTCGATGAGCGCGGCGAGCCGTTCGCGCCATTCTTGGTACGCCGCGGCGTGGTCGTGCGTTCGTTTTGGGTCGAAACGGGCGTGGAACGCTTGGGTCCAGGCTCGAACGAACGCCGGATGGCGTAAGACCATTTCCAGAATGTAGTTGGGGGTGAACGGTAGCGCGCTTTGCTTGAGCCACGCGGCGTAGGCGCGCCACAAGAGCGCTTCGCGCCAGGTCAAGCCGGCTAGGGTCACCAGCCGGTTGTAGCCGTCGCAGTCTGCGCGGCGGGCCCAGAGCGCGTGGAACGCAGCGATGAAGCGTTCGATGTCCTCGGGCTTGGGCGGATCCCCCCATGCGATAGTGAGTCGTAGATCGTGTAGCCACCACGAACCGGCGTCGGTTCGGATCTCGTCGGCGTTTTCTTCCAGAAGCCGCGCGCCGAGGGATTCCAGAAGGGGGCTGAGGTCAGCGAGGAGCGCTGGGGCGAAGCGGTGCCACAGACGCAATTGCCAACGCGGTTCGGTTTCGCTGGGGGCGGGGTCTGGTTCGAGCGTGAGCCAGAGGTTGCAATCGTCGGGGAGCTGTGCGAGCGCGAGGAGATCCGGCGCGATCACCTCGGGACGCCAACGGCGTTGGGCAACGGCGTCGAAACCATGGTGGAAAGAGGCCCATGCGCGTTCGCTGAGCCGTTTGGGCGCGGCGTTGTGCAGCGCTTGCCAGAGCCGCTCGCGCCAAGGCAACGCAATCGCGGCAACGGTACGCTCGAGCTGCGCTTCGTCCCAGGTGAGGTCCAGTGTGGGTTGGGGCAACCAGAAGCGGAACCAGACGCGGGCCGTTGCCGAATCGGTGAAGATGACTTCAGCGTCGGTGTTTTGCGCGCCGAATGCAGTTTCGAGGTGGTTTTGGATTGCCAGGCGGGTTTCGGTGTCGTACCCGTCGCGCGGCGTGATCAGTTGCACCGAGACGAAGCGACCGAAGGTGTCGCGGCGCGTGATCAGACGGATCTGACGCCGCTCCTGCGCGCGGAGGATCGCCTGGGCATGGGCGCTCCAGGTAGCGACGTCCACTTGGAACGCCTCGTCGCGCGGGTAGAGGTCGAGCACCAGCGCAAGCGCACGCTCCAGGTGGCTGCCTGGCCGTGCGCCGACCGCCTGTTGTACCGCTGCCGCTTTGTGGCGCAGCAGCGGGAGTTGCGCGACGGGGTAGCGGTACGCGGTTGCGGTCCACAACCCCAGGAAGCGCCGTTCGCGCACCGCGGTTCCGCTGGCGTCGCGTTCCCAGACCAGGATTTCGCTGGGGTAAGCGTAGCGGTGGACGATCGCGCGCTGACTGCCCTGCGTGATCAACATCGGTTCGGGATAGTGCAGCAAGAGTTCGCGCGCTGGCGCAGGCAGCCGCGCGAACGATTCGGAGTATTCCGAGCGGGCGCTGCTGTCGCGCAACACCCCCAGACCACTGCCCGGAATGCGCCGCAGTTGAACGGAATCGCTATTGCGCTCCACTTGATAGTCGCGACACCCCAGGAGCACGAAGTGACCCGAAGCGACCCATTCCAGGAGCGCTTGGCATTCGCGTACCCAGGTGGGATCGGATTGCGTGCCGCACCAGCGCGGCAACAGTGACGCAGTGACGTTGGCGCGCTCGCGCATCAGTGGCCAGTCGTCACTCGCCGCCACCGCTTGCAGGAACCCTTCCGTGAGCGCCGCTTCGAGCGTGGCGCGCGCCGCTTTCGGGAGCGGCTCGCAGATGAAGAGCATCCACGATTCGGGTTGGCCATCGGCTGCGGTGACCACGGGATGGAAGGCAAAGCGCGGGCGAATTCCGGCGCGGTCGAACGCGATGAGGGCGGTGGCGAAAAGGAGCGGCCGGTCGGGCTGTGCGATCGCGAGCGCTTCGCCTTCCCCGTCCGGGAGCGAGACCCGTTGCCATCGCCATCGCCAGCCCTGTTGCTCGGGCGGTTGCTGGGCGGTGACCGCGAGGTGTTCCGCCCATTCGGTCAAATGGGCTTCGCTGACAGCGTCGTTGGGATCGAGCGCTTGCGCCAACAACGGGACGATGACGGCTGGCTCCACGGGGCTCCTCCTGGTTCGTTTACAGCGTTATTATCGGCGCATTGCGCCCATCAGGCGTTCTGCGGCTTCCATTTCGACACGGCGACGATCGCGATCAGCGCGAACAAAAAGCCCGGGACGATTTCGTAAAGGTCGAAAATGCCGCCCGAGAGCTGTTTCCACACGACCACCGTGACGCCGCCGACGATGATCCCGGCAAATGCGCCGGCACGACTCATCTTAGGCCAGAGCAGGGCCAAAATCAACGTCGGTCCGAACGCGGCACCGAAGCCGGCCCATGCGTTGCGCGCTTATTCTGGTAGTGTAACGGGTTCGATTGGGAATTCGGGTCGTCTGTGGATCCGGTAGAGAACGGGAGCACCTATCGATGCAATCGCCCTGTATCCAAGTCTGCCGCATCGACGACACCACCGGGTGGTGTGTCGGCTGCGGGCGTACCCGCGACGAAATCGCGCGTTGGGGGACGGCGAGCAACAGCGAACAAGCCCGTATCTGGCAGCAGTTGCCGGAGCGGCTGGCGACTTTGCGTAACCGGCACGACGCCGAATCGTGGGGCGGGGATGCCGAGACGGGGTGTCTGGGTCTCTGTGATCCCGATTACGACGCGGGTGTCTGTCGCAGTTGCGGTCGGACGCTCTCGTAGGGTAGTGGGAAGCGAGGACGGTTATGGCGAAATATGTGGGTGCGCACGTGAGTGCGGCAGGCGGGGTCGAAAATGCACCGCTCAACGCCGCAGCGATCGGGGCAAACGCGTTTGCCCTTTTTACCAAAAATCAGCGCCAGTGGGTTGCGAAACCCCTGAGCGAACACAGTATTGCGGCGTTTCGTGCCAACCTGGAACGGGTGGGGATCCGCGCGGAACACGTACTGCCCCATGACAGCTACCTCATCAATTTGGGCCACCCCGAACCCGAGGGGTTGGCGAAATCGCGTGCTGCGTTCGTCGATGAGATGCAGCGTTGCGCACAACTGGGCCTGCGCTATCTCAATTTTCACCCTGGGGCGCACCTGGGCAAAATCAGTGAGACGGAATGTTTGGCGCGGGTGGCGGAGTCGATCGATCTCGCGCTCGACGCAGTGCCGGAGGTGGTCGCCGTGATCGAGATTACCGCCGGACAAGGGAGTAACGTCGGCTACTCCTTTGAGCACCTTGCTCAGATCATCGATCGGGTGCAGGACAAAGCGCGGGTCGGGGTTTGTCTCGACACCTGTCACATGTTCGCAGCGGGGTACGACTTGCGTACCTGGGAAGCGTGCGACGCCGTCTTCACGCAATTCGATCGGACCGTGGGGTTTCGTTATCTGCGCGGGATGCACTTGAACGGTTCGAAGGCCAAACTCGGAAGCCGGGTCGACCGCCACCACGCGCTGGAACAAGGCGAACTGGGGCTCGAAGTTTTTCGCTACATCATGAACGACCCCCGTTTCGACGACATCCCCATGGTGTTGGAGACGATCGACGAGTCGCTCTGGCCCGAGGAGATTCGACTGCTCTACCGACTTCAGGAGTCTGCGGGCTTGTCGTGATAAAATAATCTGTTTTTCGAAAGCCTTAGCGAAAACACCATGCACTTTCCCGAACGCTTCGACGTCATCGTCGTCGGCGGTGGCCATGCCGGAACCGAGGCGGCGCTCGCGGCTGCGCGGCGCGGCGCGAAGACGTTGCTGCTTACCCACAACCTCGACACACTGGGGCAGATGAGCTGCAATCCGTCGATCGGTGGTATCGGCAAAGGCCATCTCGTCAAAGAGGTCGACGCACTCGGTGGCGCGATGGCGCTGGCCACCGACGAGGCCGGGATTCAGTTCCGCACGCTGAACGCGAGCAAAGGGCCCGCGGTCCGGGCCACACGGGCGCAAGCGGATCGGGTGCTTTATAAGAAAGCGATTCGCAAGCGGCTCGAAAACCAACCCAATCTGTGGCTGTTCCAGCAAGCGGTCGACGACGTCGTGCTGGCGGGCGACGCGGTTGCCGGGGTCGTGACGCAGCTGGGGATCCGGTTCGACGCGCGTGCCGTAGTTTTGACCACCGGTACTTTTTTGAACGGCTTGATCCACGTCGGGTTGCAGCACTACGCGGCGGGGCGTGCGGGGGATCCGCCAGCGATCGCGCTGGCTGCGCGTTTGGCCGAATTGGGTCTGCCGAAAGGGCGATTGAAAACGGGAACCCCGGCGCGGCTCGACGCGCGCACGATCGATTTCAGCAAGTGTCAAGTCCAACCGGGTGACGACCCAGAGCCGGTCTTCAGTTTTATGGGCAGCCGGGCGATGCACCCCAAACAACTGCCCTGCTGGATCACGCGGACCAACGAACGCACGCACGAAATCATTCGCGCCAATCTCGACCGTTCGCCGATGTATTCTGGGGTGATCGAAGGGATCGGTCCGCGCTACTGCCCGTCGATCGAAGACAAGATTCACCGTTTCGCCGACAAGACCGGCCACAACGTCTTCCTGGAACCCGAGGGGCTGGAGACGAACGAGATCTACCCCAACGGGGTTTCGACGTCGCTGCCGTTCGACGTGCAGTATGCGTTCCTGCGCACCATCCCCGGGCTGGAAAACGTCCATATCCTGCGCCCGGGGTACGCGATCGAATACGACTTTTACAACCCGACGCACCTCAAGGCGACGCTCGAAACCAAGCACTTCCACGGACTCTTCTTCGCCGGTCAGATCAACGGCACCACGGGTTACGAAGAGGCGGCGGCACAAGGGCTGTACGCGGGCGCGAATGCAGCCGCTTACGCGCTCGAGCAGGAACCGCTGCTGCTAACCCGCGACCAAGCTTACCTGGCGGTGCTCGTGGATGATCTGATCACCCGCGGGGTCACCGAGCCGTACCGGATGTTTACGTCGCGTGCCGAATTCCGGTTGCAACTGCGCGAGGACAATGCCGACCTGCGCCTCACCGAAATCGGCCGTCGACTGGGGCTCGTCGATGATGTGCGCTGGGAAACTTTTTGCCGCAAGCGGGAGGCGATCGAACGGGAAGTGGCGCGGTTGAAGGCGACGTGGTTCGTGCCTTCGCGCGACGCCGAGCGTGTCGTGCAGCATCTGGGAGAGCCACTCACCAAGGAGGCGACCGCGTTCGACCTGCTGCGGCGTCCGAACGTCCGGTATGCCGCGCTTGCTGCGCTCTTGCCCTCGGTAAACGAAACGGAGACTCCGCATCGCGACGACGCGCTGACGGAAGCTGCGATCGAACAGGTGGAGATCGCAGCGAAGTACGCTGGATATCTGGAGCGGCAAGCGGTCGAAGTAGCGCGCCTCCAAGCCGCTGAAGCCGTACGCATCCCCGAAGGGTTCGACTACGATTCGGTTCCTGGGCTTTCGGCCGAAATACGCCAAAAACTCGCGGCGCAGCGGCCCGTAACGCTCGGGCAGGCGAGCCGCATCCCCGGCGTGACGCCCGCAGCGATCTCGATCCTCCTGGTGTGGTTGCGGCGTAACGGCTTAGTCCGTGACGAGGCCAACGGATGAACGACGCGCAAGCCCGAACGTTGCTCGCAGACGGCGTTGCGATCCTCCTTCCTGACGCTCCAGCGACATTGGTCGATCGGCTTTGGCACTTTGTTGCGCTGCTCATGAAGTGGCGACGTGCGTACAATCTGACTGCGATCACGGCGCCGGAAGCGATCGTGACCCACCACATCCTCGATGCGCTGACGCTGTGGCCGTTCGTCGCGAATGCGCCGCGGTTGCTCGATGTCGGCACCGGCGCGGGGCTGCCTGCGGTTCCGTTGGCTTTGGCTGCTGAGGCGCTCGACGCGCCACTTGTGGAAGTGGTTGCGCTCGATGCCGTCCGCAAAAAAGCGGCGTTCGTGCAACAATGTGCGATCGAACTGGCGATGCCGCGTTTGACGGTGGTGGCGGCAAGGGTCGAAACGTGGCAGTCGACGGTACCATTCCCGGCGATCACCTCACGGGCGTTTGCAGCGGTCGCCGACTTCGTGACGTGCACGCGCCGCCACCTGGCGCCCAATGGACGCTGGTTCGCGATGAAGGGTGCCGAATGGAGCGAAGAACTCGCGGCGCTCCCCGAAGGGGTCCGTGTGGTGGCGACGACGCCGGTCACCGTACCGTTTCTCGATGCCCGCCGAGCGGTCGTGGTTTTGCAGGAGGCGTGACGATGGGCTATGTCTTTTGTGTCACCAATCAAAAAGGGGGCGTTGGCAAGACCACGACTGCAGTCAATCTGGCTGCGGCGCTTGCGCAGCAAGGGCGGCGGGCGCTTTTGATCGACCTCGATCCGCAGGGCAACGCCACGATGGGAAGCGGGATCGACAAGCTGGCGCTCACCGAGTCGGTCTATCCGCTGCTTTTGGGGCTGACGACATTACCGCGTGCCCGCGTCCGCGCAGAAAAGGCAGGGTACGACGTCGTGGGGGCGAACCGAGAGCTCGCCGGTGCCGAAGTCGAGCTCGTCGAACTGCCCCGCCGCGAATACCGCCTGGCCGACGCGATCGCACCGTGGGTGGCGCACTACGACCTCGTACTCATCGATTGCCCGCCGTCGTTGTCGCTCTTGACCCTCAACGCGCTCTGCGCAGCGCACGGTGTGATCATTCCGATGCAGTGTGAATATTTCGCGCTCGAAGGGCTTTCGGATCTCGCCAATACCATCAAACGGGTGCGCAGCGGCTTGAATCCCAAGCTCGAGATCATCGGTCTGCTGCGGGTGATGTTCGACCCGAGGGTGACGCTGCAACAGCAAGTGTCCGAAGAGTTGGCACGCCACTTTGGCGAAACAGTCTTTCAAACGGTGATTCCGCGCAACGTCCGCCTGGCAGAAGCCCCAAGCCATGGACTCCCCGGTGTCTGTTACGATCCGCGCTCGACTGGCGCGAAAGCCTACCTGGCGTTCGCGGAAGAGCTCATCACCCGTTTGGGACTGGCGGAATCGTCGCCAACGGTTGGAGAATCGGTAACATGAGTCGCAGTAAGAAAGGGTTGGGGCGCGGCCTGGACGCGCTTTTGGGTGCGATGAGCAGTCAGCCGGCGCAAGGCCCTACGGCGGACGGCGAAGCGCGCGTGGTCGCGCTGCCCGTCGATCAGCTCGTACCGGGGCGCTACCAGCCGCGCAGCCGCATGGATCCTGGTTCGCTCGAAGAGTTGGCGGCGTCGATCCGGGTGCAAGGGGTGATGCAACCCGTGGTGGTGCGCCCGAACGGCGTCGGGCGCTACGAAATCATCGCGGGCGAACGGCGCTGGCGCGCGGCACAAATGGCCGGACTCGTCCATCTGCCCTGTCTGATTCGTGACGTACCGGACGATGCCGCGTTGGCGCTCGCGTTGATCGAAAACATCCAACGCGAAAATCTCAACCCGATCGAAGAGGCGCAGGGGTTGCAACGGCTGATCGAAGAGTTCGGTATGACCCACCAGCAGGTGGCCGACGCGATCGGCCGCAGCCGCTCCGCAGTCACCAACCTCCTGCGGTTGCTGCAATTGGCCGAACCGGTGCGCGAACTGGTGCTGGCGGGTGACCTCGAAATGGGGCATGCCCGTGCGTTGTTGCCGCTCTCTGCAGGAGATCAAGTGGCGCTTGCCCATCAAGCCGTCGCGAAGGGCTGGTCGGTTCGGCAGGTGGAGCGCGCGGTGCAGCAACGGTTGGCGCCGCCCGCGGAAAAGCGTGTGCCCGAGCGCAAGACAGCCGACTGGCTGCGTCTGGAAGAGCGGCTCGCGGAGCGGATTGGCGCGCCCGTCACCATCGAACGCAAAGGAAAAGGACCCGGGCGGCTGACGATTCGCTTCACCGACTGGGACGAACTCGACGCGGTGCTCGCACGGTTGGGGCTTGCGGAAGAGGCGATGCACGACGTTTGACCGTTTGCGACGAAAATTATAAAATACAGAAGATTTGCTGGGACGAGACGGAATGACCCTGCGCACCATCGTGTCGAGCTACTGGATCGTAGCTTTTTTTGTTGCCGTGGCAGCAACGCTCATGGGTGGCGTCGCGGCAGGGCTCTCGGCGCTCGTCGGTGGCGTTGCCGTTGCGGTGCCGGGGACCGTGTTTGCGCTGTTGTTGGCGCTCCATGCCCGCTTCGCGCCCAGTGCGGGCTTTTTCCTATTGGGTGAAGCGGTCAAGGTGGTTGCCACCGTGGTGCTGCTCATAGCTGCGGTGAAGGTTTTGGGTGAGCCGGTGTGGTTGGCGTTGCTTGCCGGTATCGCGTTCACGGCGAAAGCGGGATGGTTGAGTTTTGTCTTTTCGATGAGGGGGAATCATGGCAGCTTCTGGGCAAGGACCCACAGCCTCTGAGTACGTCATTCACCATTTGACCCATCTCAATACATTGGGTCATCCGCAGGAGTCGCTCGTCGACTTCACCGTGTTGCATCTCGACACCTTTTTCTTTGCCACCGGTCTGGGCATTCTCACCGTGTGGCTGCTCTATCGCGCTGCGCGCCACGCAACCAGTGGCGTTCCGGGGCGTTTCCAAAATTTCGTCGAAATGCTGGTCGAGATGGTCAATGAGCAGGCCAAAGGGATCGTGCATAATCCCGAATCGCGCAAATTCGTGGCGCCGCTTGCGCTGACCGTGTTCGTCTGGATCTTCTGGATGAACTTCATGGACCTGTTGCCGGTCGATCTCCTGCCGCGCATCTGGGAAGGGATCTATGCCGCCGCCGGGGGGGATCCGCATCATGCCTATCTGCGCGTCGTGCCCACCGCCGACCTCAATGCGACGTTGGGGATGTCGATCGCGGTGCTGCTCATTTCGCTCTACTACAACCTCAAGATCAAAGGGGTTGGCGGTTGGGTGCATGAGCTCTTTACCGCGCCGTTCGGTAACCATCCGTTGCTCTATCCGGTGAATTTTGCGATGCAGATCATCGAGTACATCGCAAAGACCGTTTCACACGGGATGCGGCTTTTCGGCAACCTCTATGCCGGCGAGCTCATCTTCATCCTTATCGCGTTGCTCGGCGGTACCGCGACGGTCTTTGGCTTTATTGGGCACGTGATCGCAGGGTCGATCTGGGCGATCTTCCACATTCTGATCATCGTGCTCCAGGCGTTCATCTTCATGATGCTTACGCTTATCTATATCGGACAAGCGCACGAGTCGCACTGAAGCAGCGCCAAGAAAGTGTGGTATCATATACAGGTTTTGTCATCCAACTTTGAGGAGTAATCATGGAAAGCATCGTTGGCTTTGTTGCTCTGGCTGCTGGTCTCATCATCGGTTTGGGTGCTCTGGGCGCCTGTATCGGCATCGGCATCATGGGTAGCCGCTTCCTCGAGGCGTCGGCGCGGCAGCCCGAATTGATGAATGCGCTGCAAACCAAAATGTTCCTTCTGGCTGGTCTCATCGACGCTGCGTTCATTATCGGTACGGGTATCGCGCTCTGGTACTCCACGGCCAACCCGTTTGTCGGCTAAACGTACGCGGCGTCCCGGGTGGGCGTGAAGGAGTGAAACTGTGAACTTGAACGCAACCCTGATCGCGCAGCTTGTCGTCTTCTTTATTTTGGGGTGGTTTACGATGAAGTTCGTTTGGCCGCCCCTGATGAAGGCGCTTGACGAGCGTGCGGCGAAGATCGCTGAAGGGCTTGCGGCGGCAGACAAGGCCAAAACCGACCTCGCGCTTGCCGAGAAGCGGGCAGTGGAAGAGTTGCGCAAAGCGCGCGAAGAAGCGGCGACGATGCGCACCAACGCCGAGCAGCAGGCGGCCAAATTGATCGAAGAGGCGCGCGTCGAAGCAGCTCAGATCATCAACCGTGCGCAGAAAGCGGCGGAAGAGGAGGCGCGTGCGTCGGTGCAGCGCGTTCTGGAAGAGCTCCGTGAAGAGGTCGCGCGCTTGGCCTTGGTCGGCGCAGAGCAGATTCTGCGTCGCGAAATCGACGCCAAAGCCCACGCCGAATTGATCCAGCGATTGAAAGAGGAACTCAAATAACCATGGCCGAGACCGCAACCATCGCTCGCCCCTACGCCGAAGCAGCGTTCGCTTTGGCGAAAGAGGCGGATGCGCTCGGTCCCTGGTCGCAAGCAATGCATGCGCTCGCTGAAGTGGTCGCGGTCGATACCGTCCGGGCCGCTTTGGCCGATCCGCGCGTCGATGATGCCGCCAAATCGGATCTGATCACGGTGCTCGTGGAAAAAGCGGCGCCGCTGCCGGAAGGGTTCGCGAATTTCGTCCGGCTGTTGGTCGAAAACGATCGCGTCGCCGTAGTCGGGTCGATCGTCGAACAATTCGAAGCGAAGCGCTTGGCGTTCGAAGGGCGGTTACACGCCGTCGTCACCAGCGCATTCGAATTGACCGACGCGCAACAAAAGCAGATCCAGTCCGATCTCGAAGCCCACTATGGCAAGCCGGTCGAAATCGAAGTGCGGGTCGACCCCGAACTCATCGGTGGCGTGAAGATCGCAGTGGGCGACGACGTAATCGACGCGTCCGTGCGCAGCAAGCTTGCGAAGATGGCCGCAGCGCTCAAAATTTAGGAGTGATCCATGCAACTCAGTCCGTCTGAAATCAGTGATCTGATCAAGAGCCGGATCAAAAATCTCGAATTGTCGGCTGCCGTTCAAAACGAAGGGGTGATCGTTTCGGTGGCGGACGGCATCGCACGCATTCACGGGCTCACCGGTGCGATGCAAGGGGAAATGCTCGAATTTCCTGGGAACACCTACGGTCTGGCGCTCAACCTCGAGCGTGATTCGGTCGGCGCGGTGATCCTGGGTGACTACGAACACATCTCCGAAGGGGATACCGTCAAAGCAACTGGCCGCATCCTGGAAGTGCCGGTCGGTCCCGAACTCCTTGGCCGCGTGGTCAACGCCCTGGGACAGCCGATCGACGGCAAAGGTCCGATCGAGGCGAAACGGACCGACAAGATCGAAAAGGTCGCGCCAGGCGTGATCTGGCGCAAATCGGTCTCGCAGCCGGTGCAGACCGGTCTCAAAGCGGTCGACACCATGATCCCGATCGGTCGAGGCCAGCGGGAATTGATCATCGGTGACCGGCAAACCGGTAAAACGGCCGTCGCGGTCGATACGATCATCAACCAAAAAGGTCAGAATATGTTCTGTATCTACGTCGCGGTCGGTCAGAAAGCCTCGACCATCGCGAACGTAGTGCGCAAGCTCGAAGAGCATGGCGCGATGGAATATACCATCGTCGTCGCGGCATCGGCGTCGGAGTCGGCGGCGATGCAATACCTGGCACCGTACGCCGGCTGTACGATGGGCGAATATTTCCGCGATCGCGGGATGGACGCACTCATCATCTACGACGACCTGACCAAACAGGCGTGGGCGTACCGTCAAATTTCGCTGCTGCTGCGCCGTCCACCGGGGCGTGAGGCTTATCCGGGTGACGTCTTCTACCTCCACTCCCGTCTGCTCGAGCGCGCAGCGCGCGTCAATGAAGAATACGTCGAGCGCTTCACCAACGGGGAAGTGAAAGGCAAGACCGGGTCGCTCACCGCGTTGCCGATCATCGAAACGCAAGCGGGTGACGTCTCGGCGTTCGTTCCGACGAACGTGATCTCGATTACCGACGGGCAGATCTTCCTTGAAACCGACCTCTTCAACGCAGGGATCCGTCCAGCGGTGAACCCGGGGATCTCGGTGTCGCGGGTGGGGGGCGCCGCGCAGACCAAGATCATCAAGAAACTCTCCGGTGGTATTCGAACCGACCTCGCGCAGTATCGGGAATTGGCGGCCTTTGCGCAATTTGCATCGGACCTCGATGAAGCCACCCGCAAACAGCTCGAACGGGGACGTCGGGTTACCGAGCTCTTGAAGCAGCCGCAATACTCGCCGATGAACATCGCGCAGATGACCGTGTCGCTCTTGGCGGTGAACAACGGCTACTTCGACGCGATTCCGGTCGAACAGGTTTTGGCGTGCGAACAGGCGCTGCACCAGCACATCGAGAGCAAATTCCCCGAAGTGATGAAATCGATCATCGAAACGGGGAACCTCTCCGACGAAGATCAGGCGAAGATCCTCGAGGAAATTGCGGCTTTCATGAAAACCTGGGCCTGAACGGGCGTGACGCCAAGGAGCGAACATGGCCGGAAGTAAAGAGATCCGCGGCAAGATCAAGAGCGTGCAGAACACGCGCAAGATCACCAAAGCCATGGAAATGGTCGCCGCGTCGAAAATGCGCAAAGCCCAGGAGCGGATGCGGCAAGCGCGCCCGTACGCCGAGCGGATCCGCCGCTTGGCGGGGCACTTGTCGCATGCCACCGCGTCGGAGTACCGCCACCCGTTCATGCAGGAATCCGAACGGGTCGAACGGGTGGGATTGATCGTGGTCACGACCGACAAAGGGCTCTGTGGTGCACTCAACACCAACATCCTGCGCGCAACGCTCAACGAAATGAAGCGGTGGGAGCAGGATGGGGTCAAGGAGATCCAGGTCGTCGCAATCGGCAATAAGGGCCTTGGCTTCATGCAACGCATTGGCGCGAAGGTGGTCGCTGAACGAACCCATTTGGGGGATACGCCCCACCTCGACGTCCTGATCGGTCCGACCAAGGTGTTGCTCGACGCGTTCGAAGCGGGTGAACTCGATCGCGTCTCTATCGCCTATACCCGTTTCATCAACACGATGAAACAGGAACCGGTGATCGAGCAACTGTTGCCGCTTTCGGGAGAACGGCTCGACGTGCCCGAACACAACTGGGACTACATTTACGAGCCGGAAGCCGAAGTCGTGGTGGACGAACTGCTTCGTCGCTACATCGAAGCGCTCGTCTATCAGGCGGTCGCCGAAAATATGGCGTCGGAGCAAAGCGCGCGGATGGTTGCGATGAAAGCGGCGTCCGACAATGCGACGAACGTGATCAAAGAGCTGCAGCTGGTGTACAACAAGTCGCGTCAAGCGGCGATCACCAAAGAGCTCGCCGAAATCGTCGGCGGGGCAGCCGCGGTCAGTTGAGGACTCTCTGAAAAGGATAGAACGATGGCAACAGGTACGATCGTACAGTGCATCGGCGCGGTGATCGACATTCAATTCCCGCGCGACCAGATGCCAAAAATCTACGAAGCGCTGAAACTCGTCGACGAAAACGATTTCGTCGAGAAAGGGCTCACGTTCGAGGTGCAGCAGCAGTTGGGTGACGGTGTCGTGCGCACGATCGCGCTGGGCGCTTCCGACGGGCTGCGCCGTGGGATGAAAGTGGAATCGACGGGGGCACCGATCAGCGTTCCCGTCGGTCATGGCACGCTCGGCCGCATCATGGACGTGCTCGGTCGGCCCATCGACGAAGCCGGTCCCATCCAAACCGACGAATACCGCTCGATCCACCAGAAAGCGCCGAAATTCGACGAGCTTTCGCCGTCGGTCGAGCTCTTGGAGACCGGGATCAAGGTGATCGACCTCATCTGCCCGTTTGCGAAAGGGGGTAAGGTCGGTCTCTTCGGCGGTGCCGGGGTGGGCAAAACCGTCAATATGATGGAGCTCATCAACAACATTGCGAAACAGCACTCCGGTCTCTCGGTTTTTGCCGGCGTCGGTGAGCGTACCCGCGAAGGGAATGACTTCTATCACGAAATGAAGGAGTCGAACGTTCTCGACAAGGTCGCGATGGTCTTCGGGCAGATGAACGAACCGCCCGGAAACCGTCTGCGCGTGGCGCTAACTGGTCTGACGATGGCCGAACGCTTCCGCGACGAAGGGCGCGACATTCTCTTCTTCGTCGACAACATCTACCGCTACACGCTTGCGGGTACCGAAGTGTCGGCGCTCCTTGGCCGGATGCCGTCGGCGGTGGGTTATCAGCCGACGCTCGCCGAAGAGATGGGTAAATTGCAAGAGCGGATCACATCGACGAAAGTCGGCTCGATTACCTCGATCCAAGCGGTTTACGTTCCGGCGGACGACCTGACCGACCCGTCTCCGGCAACCACCTTCTTGCACCTCGACTCCACCGTCGTGTTGTCGCGTGATATCGCAGCACTCGGGATCTACCCTGCGGTCGACCCGCTCGATTCCACCAGCCGTCAGCTCGATCCGCTGATCGTCGGTGAGGAGCACTACACCGTGGCGCGTAAAGTGCAGGCCACGTTGCAGCGCTACAAAGAGTTGCGCGACATCATCGCGATCCTGGGGATGGACGAGCTTTCACCGGAAGACAAACTGACGGTGGCCCGTGCGCGGAAGATCCAGCGCTTCTTGTCGCAGCCGTTCCACGTCGCCGAGGTGTTTACCGGGACGCCGGGCAAATACGTTCCGCTCAAGGAGACGATCCGCGGCTTCAAGATGATCGTCGAAGGCGAGTGCGACCACCTGCCCGAACAGGCCTTCTACATGGTCGGGACGATCGACGAGGCATTCGAAAAAGCCAAGAAGGTCCAATAAACAAGGGGTGGTGTCATGGCGATGACCGTACATGTCGATGTGGTGAGCGCCGAAGAAGAGCTCTTCTCCGGGCTTGCCGAAATGGTGGTTCTGCCCGGAGAAGCGGGCGAACTGGGCGTATTACCAGGTCATGCGCCGTTGCTGACGCGAATCCGCCCGGGGACCGTTCGGGTCAAGACGCCGGACCATGGCGAAGAGATCATCTTCGTTTCGGGCGGCATTCTCGAGGTGCAACCCAACTTGGTGACGGTGTTGGCCGATACCGCAGTGCGCGGTGCCGACCTGGACGAAGCGCGCGCAATCGAAGCGAAGCGCCGCGCCGAGGAGGCACTGCAAAACCGCAACGCGGCGATCGACTACGCGAAAGCGCAAGCCGAACTCGCCGAAGCGGTGGCGCAGCTCCAGGCGATCGAGCGGATGAAAAAGCTCAAACACCGCGTGGGTGGCGCATAACCAACCGAACCCGAATCGCGTAATTCGCGAAGAGCCCGAGGGTGTGTTGCCGCACCCTCGGGCTTTTTTTGTCGCGTAACAATCGTGGCACGCAGATAAAGGAGGCGGCTAGGAGTTCGAGACGGTAGCAAACAGCAGATCGATTGACACTACGACGGCTTTACGCCGGTTGAATCCCCGCAACTTTCCAACCGCCACCCGACTTCGGTTTGACCAAGTGCCAGAGCTCGGCGAACGACGCGGGCGGCGTCGATGGCGTTTCTCGGATCAACCCGCTGAAGCGTACCGTAGCCAGGTAGTGGTCTCCTTCGTCGGTCAGGTCGAGAAGTTCCGCGGAGAGTTGCACCACATCGGTCTGTTGGCTGGGCTCCCAGGTTGGGTTCGCCTGGAGTTCCGCGAGCAGTTGCGGGGTGACCAGACGCGCGATCGCTGCCCAATCTTGCGCGTCGTGGGCCGCTTGCAGCGCGACGAACTGCCGTTTCGCTTCCTGCAGGAACGCCACTTCGTCGAGCTGAGCACGAAGGGGGTTGGTGGTATCGGCATCCCCTGCGGCTTGCGCAGCGTGCCCGGCAGCAGCAGATGGCCATGAGTTAGATGGCCACGGGTTGCGATCGGCGGTACGCCACGTCGCCTGGGGCGATGCGCCAGCCGCAGTCTCCGCTGGGCGCATCTGCGGCGATTGCCACCGGCGGAAGAGCCAAAAGAGGCCGCCTGCAAAGAGCGCGATCAGGAGCAGCGAACCGAATTCGTCGCTCAAACCGAGGGAAGAAAAGAGCCAAGCCAGGCCGAGCCCCGCCGCGAGACCGCCGAGTGGTCCCAACCACGAGGAACGGCGCGGTGTGGTTTGGGGCGTCGCGCCTGGGGTTGCCGGTTTGGGCGCAGGCGCGATTTGAGCGGGGCGCGGTGGTGGAGTGATCTGGCGCTGGATACCGAAGCTGCGCCCACCACCCAGGCGGCGCGCTTCAGCGTCGTCCGGCCAGGCGGTCAGGAACAACGTGGCACACGCAACGAAAGCGGTCAAAACCAATCGTGCCATGCGATGCGCATAGGTCATCGGCGAAATCCTCCTGTTACGGTTTGAAGCCGCGATGGAGTGCAACCACCCCAGCGGTCAGGTTGTGGTATTGGACCGCGACGAAGCCGACGCGTTCCATCATCTGACGGAGCGTCTCCTGATCGGGGTGTACCCGAATCGATTCCGCGAGATAGCGGTAACTCTCGGCGTCGTTCGCGACGATTTTGCCGAGCCGCGGCAGCACCTGAAAGGAGTACCAGTCATAAAGCGGGGAGAGCGGCGCCCAGACGCGAGAGAATTCCAGAACCAACAGGCGTCCGCCCGGTTTGAGCACGCGCAGCATTTCGGCAAGTGCTGCCTCTTTGTGGGTCATGTTGCGCAAGCCGAACGCGACCGAAACGCAGTCGAACGTGTCGCTGGGAAAGGGGAGTTGCTCCGCGTCGCACTGGGCAAACGCAGGAATGACGCCTGTTTCGAGGAGGCGCGTTTTGCCGCGCACAAGCATCGCGTGGTTGATGTCGGTCATCCACACCTGGCCGGTGGGTCCGACGCGCCGCGCGAACGCCAACGCGAGATCCCCGGTGCCCGAAGCGATATCCAATACCCGGTGACCAGGGCGCACGCCCGAGGTGGCGATCGTGTAGTGCTTCCAAAGACGGTGGAGCCCTGCCGACATCAGATCGTTCATCACGTCGTATTTGTCGGCGACCGAATCGAAGACTTGCCCGACCAACCGTTTCTTTTCTGGTGCGGGAACCTGGCGGAACCCGAAGTCGGCTTGCTCGCTCATCGCGCACACCCTCCTTGCCCGCACCCACACGCGGCATCCGAAAGGCGGCTTGCTTCGGTGTTGGTATGGGAAGTCGGTTCACGGCTCGCGCCAGCCGCTTGCAGTTGGGCGAGGTAGTCGGCCCACCGCGCTGCATAGGTTTCGCCGAGTTCGCGCAGATAGGTCCAAGTGTAAATGCCGCTGTCATGACCGTCCGAAAATGCGATCTGAAGGGCATAATGACCTGAAGGGGTCAGCCGATCGATTCGCACCCCTTTTTTGCCGGTCTGCAATACGGATTGACCGGGGCCGTGACCTTGGACTTCGGCAGACGGGCTGAACACCCGCAGATATTCGGGGTCGAACGTGAACGTGGCGCCATCGGCGAACGTGATTTCGAGCTGGTTGCGCCGTTGGTGGTAAACCACCGATTCGGGAACATGACGAGGGTCGAGATTCATGGTGCGCACGAAAGATGGCTCAGACAATCGTTTAGCTTACCATGAATCGCGCGTGGGCAGGGGGGCGCGATCGCCACGCCTTTGTCACAAAACTGTCATCTCATTCGATTATGATCGCAGCGATGAGCCAAACACGAACGATATTGCTCGTTGAAGACGATGCCGCGATCCGTTCGCTCCTGGTGTTGCACCTGGAGAACGCGGGTTTTCGGGTGCTGGAAGCGCCAGACGTGCGTACGGCGCTACGCTGGTTGGACGAACTGTTGCCCGATATTGCGGTGATCGACTGGATGTTGCCCGACGTCTCGGGGATCACGTTGCTCGAGCGATTGCGCCACAACGACCGTACACGGCAGATTCCCGTGGTGATGCTGACGGCTCGCGCTGCGGAAGCCGACAAGGTGCGCGGGCTCGAGGGGGGGGCCGACGATTATGTCACCAAACCGTTCTCGCCGCGGGAACTGCTGGCGCGGATCCGTGCGGTGTTGCGGCGGCGGCAGCCGGAGCCGGAAGCCGGACCGGTTGCGTTCGGCGGGCTTGAACTGGTGCCCGATCGCCGTGTCGTCCGCCGCGCCGGTGCGGAGCAGACGCTGGGACCGACCGAATTCCGGCTGTTGCATTTTTTCGTGACCCATCCGGAACGGGTATGGGATCGCGCCACGCTGCTCGATCGCGTCTGGGGCGACGATGCGTTCATCGAAGAGCGTACCGTGGATGTCCATGTCCGGCGGTTGCGCTTGGCGTTGCGGCCCCTCAAGGCCGACGGCATGATCGAGACGGTTCGCGGCGCAGGTTACCGCATCACCGCGATCCCCCTCGAACCGCTGTGAACGATGCGCCCGCGTCACGAACGTTTCGGCCTGGTGCTCGGCGCGATCGGGGTTGGTGTGGCGAGCGTCGTCGCCGGCAGCACGGGTGCGGCGATCGCGGTTGCGGCTGTAGCGGGTTGGGGATGGTGGCAAGCGCAGCGCCGTTGCCATGAGGTAGAGACGGCGTTGGCGCGCGCCGAGGCGGAGCAGGCGGCGTCGCAGCGCGATCGTGCGCAGCAAGCGAACGACTTGTCGCAGTTGCTGGCGCTCTTGTCCGACGTGCCCGTTGCGATCGTTTGGGTACGGGCGGGCATGGTGCAGTGGGCGAATCAGACCGCATGTACTTGGTTGGCGCTGCGGCCAGCGCGCCACTTGGGGCAACCGGTGGTCTGGTTTTTGCCCGACACGACCTGTTGGTCAGAAGCGGTGCGTGCCGGTGCCAACGGCGTGACGAAAACGGTCCAGATTGGGCAACGCACCTTCGAATGGCGGCTCTACTGGTTCGCCCATACGGATACGCCGGAAAGCGGCCTCTTGTGGATCGAGGATGCGACGGAACGCCAGCGCGTTGCTGCGATGCGCCGCGATTTCGTCGCAAACGTTTCGCACGAGCTGCGGACCCCGCTGACGGTGTTGATCGGCGGTTTGGAGACGCTTGCCGAGCGCGATTTTCCGTTGGAACCGGCACAACGCAGCGAACTCATCGCCCAGTGCGAGCGGGAAGCGAAACGGATGTTGCGCCTGGTGCGCGATCTGCTGCAGCTCGCAGAACTGGAAAGCGGCGCGCCGCCTGCGTTCGAGTGGATTTCAGTGGCGGCGCTGATCGACGAAGCAGCCGAGTTGGCGTGGACGTTGGCGCCTGAAGGGCTCACCGTCACGGTTGCGTTACCGGAACCGCTCGCCACGGCGCAATTGCACGGCGACGAGGCGGAATTGGCGACGGCGTTACGCAATTTGGTGAGCAACGCGGTGCGCTATACCCCCGCGCCCGGGAGGGTGACCATCGGCGCGACGGCGCAAGGGGATGCATTGGTCCTTTGGGTCGAGGACACAGGGATCGGCATTCCCGAGGAACACCTACCGCGGCTCACCGAACGGTTCTACCGGGTCGACCGGGCCCGCTCCCGCGCAAGCGGCGGAACCGGTCTGGGGTTGGCGATCGTCCAGCATGTCGCCGAACGGCACGGTGCGCGCTTGGCGATCACGAGCGAAGTGGGCAAAGGAAGCTGTTTTCGTCTCGATTTCCCTCGCCCGCGCTGGCGCGTCACGACCGTTGCTCACAATGAGCGGAACGAGAACCAGCAGTAATCGTAACCGGTTTCGAGCCGCTCTACGACCAGGATCAGCCGCTCTTTCTTGTTGAGGTGAAGTTCCCACTGTTTGGGGAAGGGTTCGTCTTGCGCCGGAACGACGAGCGTCTCCCACGGGTCGAGCGCGTCCCGTGAGCGAATCAACAGAAACGCGGGCGACCAGGGAAGGGGGTCGGTACCGATGGGGTTGAGGGGTCTTGCGGCAAGAGGGATCACGCGATCGTACGTGAACCGTTGGATGCCAATGTGGAAAGCGTTCTCCGTCTGAGAACGCCACCGGATACGCGCAAGTACCCAGCGTTTCGCGTCCAGACTGGGGCTGGTGGTTTGTAATGCGACCAACTGTTGCGGGACGAACGTATCCGCAGTGATTCGAGCGACCGAAAGCGGTTGGATCAACTGCCAACCCTCGGCGCTTTTGTCCCTGACGCGCAAAAGGTTGTGTTCCTCGTCGTTCGCATCGCTGGCGTTGCCCAAACCATCGACAAAAAGCGCGATCCGCTGGGTGCGGAGGTACGGGGAGCGCTCCGATCCGGGTTGGTATTCGAACGGACGGCCTGCGACTGCAGTGTAGATCGCGTTCCACCCCTGAATCAGGCGCGCTGGCTCGAGCGCGCCCGATTCGCGCTGCTGTGACCGTCCTTTGGGCGGTTGTGCCAGCAGGCGATACAAGGTTTCCCGCGCGTTTTGGGCTTCGATGCGGTCTGGTTCGGTGTGCGCAGCTGCTCCTTCCTCTTGTTGTTGGAGTTGGTGGAGCATGGCTTCGCAATCGAGGAGCCACAGATCCTGTTCGGTGTCATCACCATGCAGTCGAGGCGGTGCCCAACTGTGGAGGGAAAAACCATAGCGGTGGGTCTTATCGTCTGGAGCAAGCCAGCTCTTGGGTACGATTTGGAGATAAGCCGCGTGGGTCTCGATCAGTTCGCGGAACGCGGCAAGCTGCGGCGGCGGGGTGCGCGCGGGATCGACGAGAAAGGTGGCAAGCACCGCGGCGACCTGCTCATGCGGTGACGTCTTGCCGTCGCGGGTGAGGGGGTCTTCGACCCGTTTCCACACGACCCGACGCTCGCTTGCCGCAGTATAGAGGCGATAGAGCGCATTCCACAGCGCTTCGGGGATCGCGTGGGCGCGCTGCCAGAACCAATCGAAGGCTTGCTGGAGTAACCACCCCATTCGGGCGAACGCAACGGCCAAATGGGTTCGGTACCGGGTGTGGTTCGAAAGGCGCTGTGCCACGGTCGCATAGAGCACGAGCAACACGGACCAGAGCGCCCAAAACCGCTCAGGGTCGTTCCGGGTGAGCGTGTGGGCGTGGCTGCGCAGAATATCGACGGTTTCGAGCAATTCCCCCCAGGCGGGTTCGTCGTCTGGGGATGCCGGACGGTGCCGCTCTGCCGCAAGCGTGCGCAGCAACTGGGTGGCGTGGCGATGCACCAACCGCTCGATTTCCGCGCCATCGTGCGCCGCGGTCAATTCGCTTTTGAGCGTCTCTTGAAAACGCGTTGCATCCCACATCGTCAAGTGGCTCGCATCGTTCCGTCGACCAGCCGATGGGTGACGATCCCGCCGACCCACATCGCCAACAGAGTGAGCCACGAGGTGAGGGAAAAGAGCGACGCGCCGGTAACGCCTGCGCCTACCGCACAGCCGCCGGCCAGAATGCCGCCGAAGCCCATCAATACGGCACCAGCGAGATACCGCTTCATCGCGTGCCCGCCCTGAAACCCTTGGAGCTCGAGTTCACGATTGTGCCATGCGGCCAAAAAAGCGCCAAGGAGTACGGCTGGAATGAAGAAAAAATCGAAGTCCAGGGGCACGGTGGCGGTAGCCAGAACGGTCATCAGGACATTCGCCGAAGGCGAGGTGAAGGTGAGGCTGCGCACCGGAACCGGGTCGAACGAAACCAGCGAGAGTTGGTAGGTGGCGATCCACGCGACGACGATTACCGCACCGGCGCCGATCGCATGTCCGATTTGGCCGCGCGGCAGCCGCGAACGAATTGCCCAGAGGATCGCGCCGGAGAGGCTGCCGACGCTGGCCAGCTGCCGAACGTTCGCGGTGTCGAACCAGCCCGAAGCAATCGCGAGCTGCGTCCCCATCACCGCAACCGAGAAGGTGATGAGCCAGACCGTGGTGCGCTGTCCCCATTGCCGTTCGGCGAATTCGATCGTTGCAGCGCGCAGGCAGAATCGAGAACGTTGGCCAAAGTAGCCGAATGCGAGCCCGATGAGCGCACCGAGTGTGGCGAGGAGATACGGGGTTTCGAAGCGGTCGACGAGCCAAGCCCACATGGCGACACCTTCCGACGGAAGAGGTCGCCATTATCGCATACGAATATGTTGAAGTAGAATAAAATAAAACGTTAAGATGCCAATGCACGGCGGATCAATTCGGTGACCTGCTTCGGGTTGGCCTTGCCTTTGGAGGCTTTCATCACGGCGCCGACGATCGCGTTGAGCGCTTTCTCTTTCCCCGCCCGATATTCGGCAACCGATTTCGGATTCGCGGCGATCGCCTCGGTAACGAGCTGTTCCAGGAGTGCGGTGTCATTGACCTGGCGCAGCGCCAGCGCGTCGATCAGTTCGTCCGCTGAGCGGGCGTCACCGGCCCACCACGCGGCCAAGAGTTGCTTGCCCCCGGTGGAGGAGAGGGTGCCGTCGGCAACGCGCGCGACCAACGCCGCGAGCTGGTGGGGGGTCACGGGGGCGCTTTCGATCGACCGCTCCTCTTTGTTGAGCCGCCCGAGCACTTCGACCAAAAGCCAGTTGGCGCACGGTTTGGCGAGCGCAGACCCCGCTGCTTCGACGGTGGCGACGAAGAAGTCGGCGAGCGCCTTGTCGCTGACGATGAGCGCCGCGTCGTGCGCCGAGAGGCAGTAGGCGGTTTCGAACCGTTCGGCAAGCGCCTGGGGGAGTTCCGGTAGTGCCGCGCGTTCGCGTTCGATCCATTCGGCAGGGATCACGAGTGGTAGCAGATCGGGGTCGGGGAAGTAGCGGTAGTCGTGCGCCTCTTCCTTAGTGCGCATCACCCGCGTCTCCCCTTTCTCCGGGTCGAAGAGGACGGTGGCCTGTTCGATCGGGCGGCCCGATTCCAATTCGTCGATTTGCCAGGCGATCTCATATTCGATCGCTTGGTAGAGGAAGCGGAACGAGTTGAGGTTCTTGATTTCGCGCCGCGTGCCCAGCTTGGTCTCACCGCGTGGGCGGACCGAGACGTTGGCGTCGACCCGGAACGACCCTTCTTGCATGTTGCCGTCGCAGATGCCGATCCAGCGCACCAGCGCGTGGAGCGCTTTGGCGTACGCGACCGCCTCTGCGGCGCTGTTCATCTCCGGTTCGGAGACGATCTCGAGGAGCGGCGTGCCGGCACGGTTGAGGTCGATGCCGCTCATGCCATGGAAGTCTTCGTGCAGGCTCTTGCCCGCGTCCTCTTCCAGGTGGGCGCGGGTGAGGTGCACCGTTTTCTGGTAAGCGTTCGCTCCGTCCCCCACTCGGATGGTGAGGGCACCGCCAGAGACCACCGGCAGTTCGTACTGGCTGATCTGATACCCTTTGGGCAGGTCGGGGTAAAAGTAGTTTTTGCGTGCGAAAACGCTACGCGGCGCAATGGTCCCGTTTACCGCGAGGCCGAAGCGGATCGCGCACGCCACCGCTTCGCGGTTGAGCACCGGAAGGGTACCGGGCAACGCCGCGTCGATCCAGCTCACCTGCCGGTTGGGTTCGGCGCCAAACGCGGTTGCCGCTCCGGAAAAGATCTTGCTGCGCGTGGTGAGTTGCGTGTGAATTTCGAGTCCGATCACCGCTTCGTAACGATTCATGCTCATCGCTTTCGCTCCTTCAGCACGCGGCAACCGGGGGCAGCGCGCGGTGCCAATCGGTTGCGTTCTGGTAGGCATGGACCGCGGCGAGCAGTTTCGCTTCGCCGAAATGGGGGGCGATGAGTTGCGCGCCGATCGGCAAGCCCGCTCCGTCGAACCCGCAGGGATGGGCGATCGCTGGCAAACCGGCCAAATTGACGCCAATGGTGAACACGTCGGCCAGGTACTCTTCTACCGGGTCGCTCTTTTCACCCACCCGCCACGCGGTGGTGGGGGTTACCGGTGTGAGGATGAGGTCGCACGCGGCAAACGCGTTGCGGTAGTCGTCGGTGATCAGCCGCCGCACCTGCTGCGCTTTGCGGGTGTAGGCGTCGTAGTAGCCGGCAGAGAGCACGTAGGTGCCCATGAGGATACGCCGCTTCACCTCCCAGCCGAACCCTTCGGCACGGGTGCGGGTGTACATTTCGAAAAGGTCGTCGTAGTGCGCGGTGCGGTAGCCATACCGGACACCGTCGTAGCGCGCAAGGTTGCTCGACGCCTCCGCAGGCGCCAGGACGTAGTAGGCGGGAATCGCCAGTTCGGCTTGGGGGAGATGGATGTCGACGAGCGTTGCGCCGAGCTGCTCATAGCGGCGCGCTGCGGCAAGGACCGCGTCGCGAACTTCGGGTTGGAGCCCATCGGCAGCCAAGAACGATTGCGCAACGCCGATGCGCCAGCCAGCGAGTGGCCGGTCTGTAGCGATCGCGGCAAGCGCCGCAGCGTAGTCGGGAACGTCGACGGCCGCCGAGGTGGAGTCGAGGGGATCGAACCCGGCGATCGTGTGCAAAAGCAGCGCGCAATCTTCGGCGGTGCGGGCAAAGACTCCGGCTTGGTCGAACGAGGAGGCGTAGGCGATCATCCCCCAGCGGCTCACCAGTCCGTACGTCGGTTTCAGTCCGGTCACGCCGCAGTGCGCTGCGGGTTGGCGCACGCTCCCGCCGGTGTCGGTTCCCGTCGCCGCGGGGACGATCCCGGCCGCGACCGCTGCGGCCGAGCCACCTGACGAACCGCCCGGGACGCGGTCGGTTGCCCACGGGTTGCGGCACGGACCAAAATAACTGTGCGCGTTTGCCGAACCCATCGCGAATTCGTCGAGGTTCGTTTTGCCGACCGTCACGGTTCCCGCCGCTTTGAGACGCGTAACGACCGTTGCATCGAACGGTGAGTGGTAACCGTCGAGCATTTTCGACGCCGCGGTGGTTGGGAATTCCGTGGTACAAAAGAGGTCTTTGTGCGCGATCGGGATCCCGGCAAGAGGCCCGGAGGCCTGGGATGCGCCAGCGAGTTCGGTCAGCCGTGCGGCGAGCGTCGCGTCGTCGGCGATCGTGATGAAGGCGTTGAGGGTAGGCTGCAATGCGTGCGCCCGTTCGCAGGCTGCGCGCGCCACCGCTTCGGGAGTGGTTTTCCCTTCGGCGAAGGCGCGGCGCAATTGGCTGATGGTAAGGGGGTGCTGCGCATTCATGATTCGATGACCTTGGGAACCAGGTAGAGGCCGTTTTCGGCAAGCGGGGCCAATGCCATCAGCGCGTCGCGCCGGTCGGGTTCGGTGACGACGTCGTCACGCAGCCGTTGCGTGAGCTCCAAGGGGTGCGCCAGCGGCTCGACCCCTTCGGTCGGAGCGTTTTGCAGTTGGTCCAGGAGGGCGAAGACGCCGTCGAGTTCGTGCGCCATCTGTTCGGCTTCGGCATCAGAAAGCGCAAGCCGCGCCAGCGCGGCCAAACGGTGAATCGCTTCGGTGGTAAACGCCATGGTTCGAACCGTGTCGTCACAATCGGAAACGCGGTAGGGTATCATATCGCATGGGCATTTGCGAAGCACGATCGGTGCTTCTTCTCGTTCGAGGAATTCGTATGTTTGGCTTTTTGCGTTCGTGGTTCTCCAACGACCTGGCGATCGATCTGGGCACAGCCAACACGTTGATCTATATGCGCGGCCGCGGCATCGTGCTCGACGAGCCGTCGGTGGTAGCGATTCGCGTCGATGCCAGTACCGGAAAGAAGACGATCCAGGCGGTCGGTAAGACCGCAAAAGAGATGCTCGGTAAGACGCCCGGCAATTTGGAGGCGATCCGCCCGATGAAGGACGGCGTGATCGCCGATTTCATCGTCACCGAGCAGATGATCAAACAGTTCATCAAAAAGGTCCATGCGTCGAAATTGATTGCACCGTCGCCGCGCATCATCATCTGTGTACCGTGTGGGTCGACGCAGGTGGAGCGGCGTGCGATTCGTGACGCGGCGCTTGCTGCTGGCGCCAGCAAGGTCTATCTGATCGAAGAGCCGATGGCCGCGGCGATCGGCGCAGGGTTGCCGGTTGCCGAGCCCACCGGTTCGATGGTCGTCGATATCGGCGGGGGTACGACCGAAGTCGGCGTGATCGCGCTCGGTGGGATGGTCTATTCCGGGTCGATCCGTGTCGGTGGCGACAAGTTCGACGATGCGATCGTCAATTACATTCGCCGCAATTACGGGATGTTGATCGGCGAGGCGACGGCCGAGATGATCAAAAAAGCGATCGGAACCGCGTTTCCGACCGCCGAGGTGCTCGAGATCGAAGTGAAGGGGCGTAACTTGGCCGAAGGGATTCCGCGTGCTTTTACGGTTTCGTCGAACGAAGTGCGTGAAGCGATCCAGGAACCGCTCAATCAGATCGTCTCCGCGGTGAAGATCGCGTTGGAACAGACTCCGCCTGAGCTGGGTGCCGATATCGCGGAGCGCGGGATCGTGTTGACGGGCGGTGGCGCGCTCCTCAAAGACATCGACCGCTTGATCCAGGAGGAGACAGGGTTGCCGGTCTTCGTCGCCGACGATCCGCTCACCTGCGTTGCGCGGGGGTGCGGTGCGGCGCTCGAAAAGGTCGATCTCCTGGATACGATTTTCACCCATGAATGACCGTGGCTGATTCGGCCGCGACGCACCTTTCGTTCCGCCGGTCGCTGCCGCTCACGACGCGTGCGTGGTTGGCGACGCTCGTCGCGATCGCGGTGATGGTCGCCGACGCCCGCTTCGACTGGCTCACACCGTTACGCGATGGCGTCTCCGTGCTGGTTCGACCATTGGTCGCTGCGGGGCAGTGGCCGTTTCGCGTCTGGGAGATGCTGGAGCGAACGACGATCGACGTTGTTGCGCTGCAACAAGAGAACGCCGAACTGCGCCGCCAGTTGCTGATCTTGTCGGCGCAAATCTGGGAGGGCGCGGCGGCGCGGCGGGAAAACGACCGGCTGCGTGCGTTGTTGGGCTTTGCGCCGATGCCCGGAACCCGTTTGCTCCCGGCTCAGGTGCTCTACGATTCGCCCGATCCCTTTTCCCGTCGCATCGTGATCGACCGCGGCAGCAACCACGGTATTCGACCCGGACTTGCGGTCGCTGCGGCGAAGGGGTTGGTCGGTCAGGTGACGCGGGTGCAGCCGTTGGTGAGTGAGGTGACGCTGATCACGCACGAGCGAATGCGGATCCCGGTGATGGTCGCGCGCACCGGGATGCGCGGCATTTTGTGGGGGCGCGGAGAGGGGGAACTGCAGCTGCGCGACGTGTTGGGCGAATGGGTGGTTGCCGAAGGAGACGAGGTGGTGACCTCAGGATTGGACGGCCTCTACCCGGTCGGGTTACCTGTGGGGCGCGTGACGCGTATCGAACGGGGGCAAGCCGAGCCGCTGGTGTTCGTCACGCCGTTCGAAGCCGGAGCGCAGTGGCGGCAGTTGCTCGTGCTCGTGCGCGACGAAACGGTGGCGCCGTAAGCGACGATGGAACAGCCGACCCACCGTTCGCGCGAACTGCTGTCGCCGCCCAGCCGAGCGTGGATGATCGTGACGCTCCTGGGCGCGTTGGCGCTCGATCTCATCCCCCGTCCTTGGACCACGGTTTGGGGTCCCGAAGCGACGTTGATGACGCTGACGTTTTGGGCGTTGCGTTCGCCCGCATGGACGGGCTTCGGTTTGACCCTGCTCGTGAGCATCGCGCTCGACGTGGGCCGCGGCGCCGTGTTGGGACAGACGGCGCTCGCCGCGATCTGGGTGGTGTGGGGCGCGCAGAAGTGGCGCAGTCGTGTGCTCTGGTTCGGCCCCTTTGGCCAAGCGGTGCACTTGGTCTGGTTGTGGGCTGGGGCGCTCGCGGTGCAGGTGGCGGTGCGTTGGCTCGTGGTCGGTGACGGGATTTTTGCTTATGGGTATCTCTTGTCGCCGCTGTGGATGGCACTCGTGTGGCCCATCTGGTACGCGTTGTTGCTGTGGCCGCAACGGTGGCGTGCGGAGTTGCCCAAGCATCGGGTATGACGCTGGAAACGCCTTCCCTCGATCAACTTCAGCGCCGAACCCGCTGGCGTGCGGCAGTCGCCGCGTTGGTTATGCTCGCTGGGTTTGCGCTCCTATTGTGGCGATTGCACCATCTGCAAGTGGCGCAGCACGAACGGTTCGCGGCGCTTGCTGAGGCCAACCGTCTGGCCTTGGTGCCCATCCCGCCGCAGCGCGGCGAAATCTTCGATCGGAACGGCAAGCCGCTTGCGCGTAACGAAGGGGTTTATGTGCTGGAAGTGACGCCGGCGCTCACGCCAGATCTCGACGCAACCTTGAATTCGCTTGCTGAGCTTGTGGCGATCGATGCCGACGATATTCGGTCGTTTCGTCGCAAAGTGCGCGAACAGCGCGGCTTGGGAAGCGTGCCGCTCAAGTGGCGTCTCACCGACGCCGAAGCCGCCCGAATCGCGGCGAACGGGTTTCGCTTGCCTGGTGTTGAGGTTGCGGTCCGTTCGATGCGCCACTATCCCTACGGCGAGGTGATGGCGCACATCGTCGGCTATTTGGGGCGGATCAGCGAACGCGACCTGCAGCGTATCGAAGCGCAAGACGCGCTGGGACGCTACCGGGGGTTGGAGGTGATCGGCAAAGAGGGGGTCGAGGCGAGCCACGAATCCGAACTGGTGGGTTGGCCGGGGTGGGAGCAGCTCGAAGTGAACGCCGCCGGGCGCGCGGTGCGACGGCTCGCTTCGGTGCCGGCGCAACCGGGACGCGATGCGATCTTGACGATCGATGTCGATTTCCAGGCGTTCGTCCATGAGTTGCTTCGCGACAAGCAGGCGGCGTTCGTCGCGCTCGATCCGCGCGACGGCGCTGTTTTGGCGATGGTGAGTACCCCTGCGTACGACCCCAATGCGTTCGTGACCGGATTGTCGAACGAGGTGTGGACGCGCCTGCTCGAGGACCCAGCCCGTCCGTTGCTCCATCGCGCGTTGCGGGGAACCTATCCGCCCGGGTCGACCTTCAAACCGTTCATGGCGCTCTTGGGGTTGGAAGCCAAGGCGCGACGCGTCACTCAGCGTTTCAACCACCAAGGGTCGTTCCAGATTGGCCAGCAGGTCTTGCACGACCGCAAATCAGCGTGCCAAAGCGGCGTCGATCTCATTCGTGCGCTCACCTATTCGTGCAACGTCTATTTCTACCAGTTGGGGGTCGATCTGGGAATCGACGCGATCGCGACCTTCATGACCCATTTTGGTTTCGGATCCCCGACTGGGATCGATCTGCCCAACGAAGCGGCGGGGGTGTTGCCGTCGCGCGAATGGAAGCGTAGCTTCTTCAAGAGGCGGCGTGACCAGCAATGGTTCACCGGGGAAACGGTTTCGGTGGCGATCGGTCAGGGGTACAGCAGCTATACGCCGCTGCAGATGGCCAACGCGTTGATGATCCTCGTCAATGGTGGGTTGGGACCGATTCCCCACGTCGTCGACCATTTCCGCGATCGCCGCTCTGGTGCCATCATTCCCGTACCTCGGCCGCCCGCGCGTTTCGTGCCGCTCGATCCGGTGAACGTCGAGGCGGTGCTTACGGGGATGCGCGAAGCGGTCCGTGTGGGAACCGCGGCCCGGGCATTTGCCGGTGCGCCGTATCGCGCAGGCGGCAAGACCGGCACCGCGCAGGTGGTGTCTACGCAGCGGGTGCACCGCGATGCCGACGCCGCGGACGAGCAAGACCATGCGTGGTTCATCGCCTTTGCGCCAGCAGAAGAACCGCGAATCGTCGCCGCACTGATCGTCGAGCACGGCGGCTATGGCGGTGCGGTTGCGGCGCCGTTGATGCGCATCATCTTCGACCGCTTCTTCGGCGTCGAACCGAAGCCGGAATGGGAGTCCGCACGATGAGGCCTGCGTGGTGGCAATCGCTCCTGCGACGGTGGGATCCCTTTTTGCTGCTCTTCCTGGCAGGGTTCTTCACTTTTTCCCACTGGGTGATGACCAGCGCTTCGCCTGAGCGGCTCGACGAACAGTGGCTGCATCAGGGGCTGGCGTTGACTGCCTTTTTGGTTGCAGCGTTGGTGCCGTTTCGCTGGTGGTTGGCGGTCTCACCGCTGCTCTATCTGGGCGGAGTGATCGCGCTCGTCTTGGTGCTGGTCGTTGGGGTGACCGCGAAAGGGGCGACGCGGTGGCTCGATCTGGGCGTGGCACGCGTCCAACCTTCGGAACTGATGAAACTTGCGGTGCCGCTTTTTTGTGCCGCGTATTTCCATTGGCGGCAAGGGATGCTGCGCTGGTGGGACCATCTGGTCGCGTTCGTTTGGGTGTTGGTGCCTACTGCGCTCATTTTGAAACAGCCCGATTTGGGGACCGCGATCATGGTGGGAGTGATCGGCGGATGCGTGCTCTTTTTCGCCGGTTTGAGCTGGCGTCTGATTCTGCCGGTCGTTGTCGCGGTGAGTGTCGCGATCGCCGCGTTGCTCCATTACGGCGATCGCTGGTGCGCGCCAGAGGTCGAGTGGCCTGGGTTGCACGACTACCAGAAAGGGCGGATCTGCACGTTGCTCGATCCCGAACGCGACCCGCTGGGTAAAGGGTTTCACACGATCCAAGCCGAGATCGCGATCGGTTCGGGCGGCGTATGGGGGAAAGGGTTGGGGAATGGGACGCAGTCACAGTTGGCGTTCATCCCGGAGCGGCATACCGACTTCATCCTCGCGGTGATCGCGGAAGAGTTGGGCTTCGTTGGGGTCGCGGGACTCTTTGCAGGTTATTTGATTTTGCTGTTTCGAGGGTTTTCGCTTGCGCTTTCCTCGGGGTTGTGGTCCGGGCAGCTCTTCGGTTGCGCGGCGGTCACAGGGATTTTTCTCTATACTTGGGTCAATGCGGCGATGGTGATGGGACTTGCGCCCGTGGTCGGGGTGCCGTTGCCGTTCGTGAGCTACGGGGGAACGGCGCTCGTCAGTCTCTGTCTCATGTTGGGGGTGACCGCGAGCGCCGCGGCGGAACCGTTACGTGGCGGAGGACGACGATGAATGTCGTGCGACTGGTTGGGATGGTGACGGCTGCGATGGTGTTGGCTGCGTGCGGTTCGCCTCGGGTGAAAATCGACGTGCGCCGCGGCGCAGTGAATACCCCTGCCGTCGAACCTCGTGTCGAACCGTTGCGGCCTGCGAACGCACGGCCCTACACGGTGCTTGGGCGTACCTATTACCCGATGACCGACTTCGAACCCTATTGGGAGGAGGGGATCGCGTCGTGGTATGGGCGCGAATTCCACGGCAGACCGACCGCAAGCGGCGAGCCATATGACATGTTTACTCTGACCGCGGCGCATAAGATCCTACCGATACCGAGCTATGCGCGGGTGACGAACCTGGCGAATGGGCGACAGGTCGTCGTGCGCGTCAATGATCGCGGCCCATTCGTCGAAGGCCGGGTGATCGACCTTTCTTACGCCGCAGCCGAGGCGTTGGGGTTTGCCAACCAAGGAACGGCGCGGGTGCGCGTCGAGTTGCTGTTGCCGGACGAGATCGCCGCGATGCAAAAAGGGGCGGGACGTCCGAAGGCGGCAGCGGAAACCGCGCCGACCGCAGAAATGGCTTCGACAGCCACACCGCTGCGGGTAGTGGCGCGTCCGCAGGCGCGCGACGCAGCGGGCGCTGCGGCACCAGGCCCGGTAGCCGAAGGGGCTGTAGCGGTTGACGCAGCAACGACAGCGGAAACGGGCGCCACCGACGCGCTTTTCTACCTGCAATTGGGTGCGTTTGCGCAAACGGAAAATGCCGAAAATTTCGCGTCCCATTTGCGCGTGCAATTACCGAATTTGCCGGTCCGTTTGCTCAGCGCGGGCGCACTCGTACGGGTGGTGGCAGGCCCGTTTCGCGACGCGACCCTGGCGCAGCTCGCGGCCGATCAGGTCGTCGCCTTTCTGGGTGGGACGCCGCTCGTCGTTTCGGCGCGTGCGCTTGGGGCGCACCCCTGACCCGGCGGGCAAAAAGCGGTACACTTCGGCTTTGGTGTCCAACGGCTTCATCACAAGGAGAAAAGAGCGGTGCGATCAGCGGTTGTCAAAGGGATGATGGGGTTTCTGTTGTTGGTAGCGACGGCGGCGCACGCAGTGTCGATCCAGCTGCCAGCGAAACGGTGGTTCTTGCTCGATTTCACCACCGGTGAAGTGTTGACCGAACAGGGCGCCGACGAACCAGCGGAGCCTGCGTCGATCACCAAAGTGATGACCGCGTATCTCGTCTTCGAAGCGCTGCGCGACGGACGCCTCAAATGGGACCAGCGGGTCCCCGTTTCGGAAAAGGCGTGGAAGATGGGGGGGTCGCGGATGTTCATCGAGCCGCGGCACCAGCCAACCGTCGAGGAGTTGCTGCGCGGCTTGATCGTCGCATCGGGAAACGACGCCGCCGTGGCGCTTGCCGAAGCGGTTGCGGGCACAGAGGAGGCGTTCGTGGCGATGATGAACCAAACCGCGAAACGGTTGGGGATGACGAATACCCATTTCGTCGACGCCTCGGGCTGGCCCGACCCCGAACACAAGACCACCGCGCGCGATCTCGCGCTTCTGGCGCGCGCGCTGATTCGCGATTTTCCGAAGGAATACGCGCTCTTCAAAGAGAAAGAATTTACCTACAACGGCATTCGTCAACCCAACCGCAACCGTTTGTTGTGGCTCGATCCCACCGTCGATGGGATCAAGACGGGGCATACCGAAAGCGCGGGTTATTGTCTGCTTTCCTCCGCAGAGCGGGACGGCCGGCGATTGATCGCAGTGACGCTGGGCAGCGACTCGGACGCGCAGCGGGCCGAGGCGTCGCTGAAACTGCTCAATTACGGCTTCCAGAATTTCGCGCATTTCCGCGTCGCAAAAGGAAAGGAACCCGTCGCGAAGCTTCGCGTCTGGCAAGGGGTGCAACCCGAAGTGGCGGTGGGGTCACCGGATGACGTCGTCGTGACGCTGCCCCGTGACGCAGTCACGAAAGCCACGGCCCATTTCGTCGGGCAGCAACCGCTGATCGCCCCCGTCGAAGCGGGGCAGCAGGTGGGGCGAATCGATATCGTCGTCGATGGCGAGGTACGGCGTTCGGTTCCTGTGGTGGCGCTCGAGGGCGTTCCCCAAGCTGGCTGGTGGGGGCGTACCGTCGATGCCCTCACCTTGTGGTGGCAGAGCCTTTGGCAGCGGTGACCCTACGCGACGAAACCCACTACGCGGCGTGGTGGGGCAGAGTGCCGTACGAAGCGATGTGGCGGCGGATGCAGGCCTATACCGCGGCGTGTGACGACGCGAGCCCCGATTGGCTGTGGTGCGTCGAACACGATCCCGTCTATACCCTAGGGCTTGCGGGCCGCGAAACCCACCTCACCCCCGCGGCGCGCGCGAGCGGCACCCCGGTGGTGCGTTGCGATCGCGGCGGGCAAGTGACCTGGCACGGTCCGGGACAGCTCGTGGTCTACACCCTCTGGGATCTGCGCCGCCGTGGTCTCACCGTTCGGGCGTTGGTGGCGCTCCTTGAGGAAGCGGTGATTCGCTTGCTTGCGGATCACGGGATTCGCGGCGAACGCAAACCGGGCGCGCCGGGGGTCTATGTCGACGGGGCGAAGATTGCGGCGTTGGGACTCAAAGTGCGTCACGGGCGGTGTTACCACGGCTTGAGCCTCAACGTTGCGAACGATCTGGAACCCTTTGCCCGCATCGATCCGTGTGGTTACCCCGGGTTGGCGGTGACGCGCACGGCCGATTGGGGGTGGAACCCGCCGCTCACTGCCGCGGCAGAGGCGCTTGCCGATTATCTGCCGCCGGGGAATTGGACGTGGTGTGCGCCGCCAGCGATCTGATAACCGCAGCGCGGCTTGATTCAGGAAAAGGAAGAGACGATGGCTTTGCAACCCGGGGTGAAATTGCGCAGCGCCGAAAAGACGGCGCGCATTCCTGTGAAGATCGTGCCCAAACCGAAACTGGCGAAACCGGAGTGGATCCGAACGCGCTTACCGGCGGGGACGTCACTCGAACGGTTCCACCGAGTGAAGGAGATTTTGCGCGCGCAGGGGCTGCACACGGTGTGCGAAGAGGCTACTTGCCCGAACATCCACGAATGTTTCGGCAAGGGAACCGCCACCTTCATGATTCTTGGCGATATCTGTACCCGTCGCTGCCCTTTCTGTGACGTCGCGCACGGGCGACCGCTGCCACCCGACCCGCAAGAGCCGGAACGGCTGGCCCGCACGGTCGCGGCGTTGGGGCTGCGCTATGTGGTGATCACGAGCGTCGACCGGGACGACCTGCCCGATGGCGGTGCGGAACAGTTCGTGCGCTGCATCGCGGCGATTCGGGAAGCGAGCCCGGCCACGCGGATCGAAGTGCTGGTTCCCGATTTCCGCGGTCGGATGGATCGGGCACTCACGGCATTTGCCGCGGCGCTTCCCGACGTGATGAACCACAATCTGGAAACCGTTCCCCGTCTCTATCGCGCTGCGCGGCCCGGGGCCGATTACGCCCATTCCCTGCGTCTGTTGGCCGAATTCAAGGCGCGTTACCCCAACGTGGTCACCAAGTCGGGGTTGATGGTAGGGCTAGGCGAAACCGACGAAGAGATCCTAGCGGTGATGCGGGACCTGCGTGCGCACGACTGTGAGATGCTCACGATCGGCCAATACCTGCAACCCTCTGCGGCCCATCTGCCCGTCGAGCGTTTCGTCGCGCCCGAGACCTTTGCCGCCTTTGAACGCGAGGCGCTCGCGATGGGCTTCATGCACGCTGCGTGCGGCCCAATGGTGCGCTCCTCCTATTGGGCGGACCGGCAAGCGGAAGCGGCGGGGGTGGTGGCTACCGCTGCGCAGACACCCGTGGGCGAGCCGATCACGAATTCCGGAGGGTGACGCGCGGTGCGGCTCGACGGGCTCAATCCGGCCCAGCAGGAGGCCGTCCGGTATCTCGACGGACCGTGTCTGGTGCTTGCGGGCGCGGGCAGCGGCAAGACGCGGGTGATCACCCACAAGATTGCCTATTTGATCGAGACGGCCGGGTTCGCGCCGCGCCACATCGCTGCGATTACCTTCACCAACAAAGCGGCGCGGGAAATGCAGGAGCGGGTGTCCAGCCTTCTGGGCGGTCGGGCACCTTCGGGACTGACCGTCTGCACCTTTCACGCGCTCGGGGTGCAAATCCTGCGTGCGGAGAGCGCACGGCTTGCGTTGAAACCGCGCTTTTCGATCCTGGACCCGACCGACGTGCGCACCCTTCTGGCCGAACTGGTGAAAGAGGCCGACCGCGGGTGGCTGCAAGCGCTGCAGGGGCAAATCTCGCAGTGGAAGAACCAAGGCGTTTTGCCCGACGCCGCGGAGGCAGTGGCCAACGACGAACTCACCTCGCAGGCGGCGCGCGTCTATCGCGACTACGAACGGGCACTGGCGGCGTATCATGCGGTCGATTTCGACGATCTCATCTTGAAACCCCTGTTGCTCTTCGAACGCGACCCAGAGGCGCGCGAAGCGTGGCAACGGCGGCTGCGCTATCTGCTGGTCGACGAGTACCAGGATACCAACCGCACCCAGTATCGGTTGTTGCGCGCGCTCGCTGGCGTGCGCGGCGCCTTCACCGCGGTGGGCGACGACGACCAGGCGATCTACGCGTGGCGCGGCGCCGACGTCGAGAACTTGCGCCTGTTGCAAACCGACTACCCGCAGCTCAAGGTGATCAAGCTGGAGCAGAACTACCGCAGCACCCGCACGATCCTCAACGCCGCGAACACGCTGATCGCGAACAACGACAAACTCTTCGTGAAACGGCTCTGGTCGTTGCACGGGGTGGGCAGTCCGATCGTGGTCCGCCCGTGTCGCGACCCCGAAGCCGAAGCAGAGTGGGTGGTGGCAACGCTCGACGCGAAGCGTTTCGAGCTCGGCGCGAAATGGTCCGACTTCGCGATCCTCTACCGCGGCAACCACCAGGCGCGCCTCTTCGAGCAGGCGCTCCGGGCCCACCGGATTCCCTATGTGATTTCGGGCGGAGGATCGTTCTTCGACCGGACCGAAATCCGCGACGCGATGGCCTATTTGCGGCTGCTGGTGAACGAGGACGACGATCCGGCGTTCGTGCGGGCGATCACCACGCCGCGCCGTGGCGTCGGGGCAACGAGCTTGGAAGCGCTTTCCCGTTATGCGGGCGCGCGCCATTTGAGCCTCTTTGCCGCGCTCTTTGAGACCGGTGCCGAGGCGCATGTGCCTGCAGCGCCGCTTGCGGCGATGCGCGAATTCGCGGCGTTCCTCAACCGTTTTCGCTACCGGGCCGAACGCGAACCTGCGGGTCGGGTGGCACGGGAGCTCTTTGCCGCGGTCGGTCTCGACGACCACTATTTGACCACGATGGAACCCCGCGAAGCGGAACAGCGCACCCGTTCGCTCGACGAGTTTCTGGGTTGGATCGAGCGGCGCGGCGAAGCGGACGGCACCGATCTTTTGAACATCGTGCAGACGATCACGCTGATTGCGCGGCTCGAGCGCGACGACGAAACGCCCGACGCGGTGCAACTGGCGACGCTGCACGCCGCAAAGGGGTTGGAGTTCCCCCACGTCTTTCTGGTGGGGGTGGAAGAAGGGCTGTTGCCGCACCAGTCGAGCATCGACGCCGGAGACATCGAAGAGGAGCGGCGCCTGATGTACGTCGGGATCACGCGCGCGCAGCGCTCGCTCACGATCACCTACTGCGAAAAACGACGCGACGGTAAAGAGTGGCGCAGCGTCGAGCCCTCACGCTTCATCGCTGAGATGGGGAGCGACGGCGTGACCGTGAAAGGTCGCGATCACCCCGTACCGAAAGAAGAGGCGAAAGCGCGGCTTGCGCAATTGCGGGCGCTGTTGGAACGGGCGCCCGCAGTTGCCGACGAGTAGCGATTGGGAACGGGCAGGCGCAGTGCTCAGCCGCTAGCCCGCGAGCGGCTTCATGAGGTCACGTGCAGTATGGGTACTACCAGACGCGCGCCGTTTGCGCCGCGTGCCGTCACTCCACAGGCGGCGGCGTGAAGTTCGCGCCGGCCTGGTTGGCCAGATAGGCCACTGCACGCGCGATCTCGGCGTCGGTGAGGTCCGCGGCGCCCCCTTTGGGCGGCATCTGCCCGATCCCGTTCGTTGCGCTTTGGATGAGTGCGTCGAACCCTTTGGCGATGCGCGGCGCCCACGCTGCGGTATCGCCCGTTTTGGGGCTTCCGAGCGCCCCCACTTCGTGGCAGCTCTTACAGACCGCCTGGTAGATCTGCTCGCCGGTGCGCTTGCCGGGTTCGACCGTTTGGAACTTGAGGTTGACCTGCGCAACCGGCAGGATCGCCGCGAGCGTGGCGTTTTCGTCAGGCTTCTGTTCCTGGGAACAGGCAACCGCCAGCGTGGTTGCGCCAACTGCCAGGAAAAGGCGTGCGATGCGATGCATGGTATCGTCCTTGATACGGGAAATGACAATTGGATGCATCGATTATAACGCAGGGCAGATGCGTCTTGCCGAATCTGTGCTATCATGCGCGCTTCACGCAGTACAGGCGCCCGTAGCTCAGTGGATAGAGCGTTGGCCTCCGAAGCCAAAGGTCGCAGGTTCGATTCCTGCCGGGCGCGCCATCGTTTGATTGTTGCCGTGACTGGCGCTTCCGGTGCGATCCTCGCGGAGCGGTTCCTGCTGCGCGCGCGGGAAGTGGCCGAAATCGAACTGCACCTGATCCTGTCGCCCGCAGCGCTCCTCACGGCACAACTGGAACTGGGCAAAAAGCGCCGCGACTGGACCACGCTTGCCGACACCATCTATCGCCACGACGATCTCGCCGCACCGCTTGCGAGCGGCTCTTTTCCCACAGCGGGCATGGTAATCATCCCCTGCAGCATGAAGACGCTTGCCGCGGTGGCGCACGGTTTTTCCGACAACCTCATTACGCGCGCCGCCGAAGTAACGCTCAAAGAGCGGCGGCGTCTGGTGCTCGCGGTGCGCGAAACGCCGCTTTCGCTCGTGCATCTGCGCAACATGATGCTTGCCACCGAAGCGGGCGCAGTGGTGATGCCCCCGGTGCCGGCCTTTTACGCGGGGGTGACGACGATCGAAGCCGCAGCCGACCAGTTCGCGTGTCGGGTGCTCGACCTTCTGGGGTGGTCCCATCCGAATGCAGTGCGGTGGTCGGGGGGGGACGAGCTAGGGGTGTGACAGCGCTGTCCCGGCGCTGTTGCGGCACTGCGGCGGTGTCGGGGTCGGTTTGCCCAGATGGTACCCTTGCGCCGCATCGATTCCCAACCGCTTGAGCAGATCGAGCGTCTCTTGATCTTCGACGAATTCCGCGACCGTGGTTTTGCCCAGCCCACGTGCCACTTCGGCAATCGCACGCACGATCAGGCGGTTGCTTTCGTCCTGCGTGAGATCGCGAATGAATTGCCCGTCGATTTTGACGACATCGGCCGGGATGTATTTGAGATAGCTGAAGGAGCTGAAACCGGTACCGAAATCGTCGAGGCAGAGCGCCGCACCGAGTTTATGCACCAGATGGGCAAAGCGGATCGCCTCTTGGAGGTCGCCGATCGCTGCGGTTTCGGTGATCTCAAAGAGCAGTCGCCGGGCGTGCGGCGGGGCTTGGTGCCATCGGTTTTCCAGCCACATCGCAAACCCGGGGTCGGAGAGCGTGCGGCCCGAAAGGTTCACTGCGATGCGTGGCGCGTCGCGGTGCTCGCTGAGTGTTCGTAATGCGTGTTCGATCACCCAGCGATCGATCTCGCGAATTTTTCCACTCTTTTCGGCAGCGGGGATGAAATGGGTCGGGGAAACCAGACGCGTGGGGTCTTCGGGGTCGCGCATGCGAATGAGCGCTTCGACGTGGGTCAGCGTTCCGTCCAGACGAAACACCCCCTGATAATGGAGCTCGAACAACCCTTCGGCAAGTGCCTGTTCGATCCGCTGGTTCCAGTTGAGTTGGGTGGGGCTTCCTGCTGCGAAGGCGTCGGTGCTGTAGCACCGCCAGGTGTTGCGTCCCGCGTTTTTCGCCTGATACATCGCGATGTCGGCCGCGACGACGAGCTCGTCTGGGTTGCTCCCATGTTCTGGGAACAGGGCAATGCCAAGGCTCACCGTGATCCCGATCCGCTGCCCGTCGAAGTCGAACGGAATGCGCGCCAGGGCGCGGATGATCCGCTCCGCAAGCTGCTGAGGTTCGCTGCGGTTTTGGTAGGCGGGCAACAAGATCGCGAATTCGTCGCCACCCAGCCGCCCGACGATCTCGTTGCTGCGGGTGATCGCGGTGAGTTCGCTGGCGATGCGCGCCAGGAGCGCGTCGCCGGCGCGATGTCCGAAGGTGTCGTTGAGCTGTTTGAATTCGTCGATGTCAAAGAGCAGGAGCGCGGCTGTACGACGTTGGCGGAGCGCTTCGTTGAGTTTCTCTTCCAGCAGTTCGGCAAACCGTCGCCGGTTGTAAAGTCCGGTGAGTCCATCCCGTTCGGCCAGATAGATGAGCTGTTCGGCAGAGCGGCGTTCGCGGGTGATGTCCTCATAGAGCCAGAGGCGACCGATCAACCGTTGGTGGCTGTCGCGCACCGGGAAACAGAGTTGCAGCAGGATGCGTCCGTCGATGAGGTGGATCTCGGTGCTGTCGGAGATCTCTTGCGTACCGGGTACCGTGAGGAGCAATTGGGAGAAGTGGTCCGGTTCGGCGCAGAGGGTGTCGCTGAGCCGCATTACGTCCCGCGCGTTCTGTCCCACGAGCGATGCTTCGGCAGGGATGTGCCAGAGACGCCGCAGCGCGCTGTTGGCGAAGACCACGCGGTCGGAGGTATCGACCAGCAAAACACCGAGACGCATCGCTTCGAGTAGTGCCGTGAGTTGCGCATGCTCGGCTTCGAGGGTGTCGAGCGTCGCTTCGGTTTCGCGCTCGGCAATGGTCAATGCCGTCAGGCGTTCGGCCAGTTCGTCGGCCATGCGGTTGAACGCGTTGCCCAGGCGCGCGATTTCGTCGTGCGTGCCTTCGGGGGCTCGGATACGGAGGTTCCCTGCGGCAATCTGTTCCGCAGTACGCTCGATTGCGCCCAAGCGTTTCGCGACGCGAAAGAAAAAGCCGAGATAGAGCGCGAACGTAAGTAGCGTCGTACCCCCGATCACGAGGATTCCCGTTTCGGCGAAGCGATCGATCAGACCGATGAGGGGTTGGGGCGAGTACCCTACCTGCACGGCACCACTGATGAGCGGCAGGCGGACGTCGAAACGGTTCGGCAACCTCGTTTCGGCCGCAGAGAGTGCTGCTAGGGTTTTCCCGTCAGGAAGCGACGTTTCGGCAGATGCGCCCACGAGCACCAAGCGTTCGTCCGCGCCGTCGAAGATCGCCAAATAGGCGATTTCGCCGTTTTGAACCAATGCTTCGGCAATCTCACGCAGCGTGGGGATGTCGCGCTCCAGGAGCGGACCTTGGAGTGCCGCGGCCAGTTCGAGTTGGAGGGTGTGCAGCCGTTGCAACGCCAACGTGTTCGCGGCGCTTTGCGCTTCACGCCAAAAAAAAGCGCCGAATGCGGCAAAGAGCAGCAGCTGCACGAGGAGGAGCCACGGAACCCAGCGGCTGAAGAGCGAACGACGAAAGATCGGTAGGTTCATGCGTGCCCGCCAGCGACGAGTTGATCGAAATCGGCGACGAACGGGTCGAGCGCGTCCCAGTCCGCGTCGGTGATGGGTTGCAAGGTGCCGTGCCCCAGCCGCGCGAAGACTGCTTGCCCTTCCTGTGCGCTCCAGGCAAGGAGCGCACGGCGTAACTGCGCGAGGCGGGATTCGCCCAAACGGCGGTGGGCGAGATAGAGGAGCGGTGGCGATGGCGGAAAGCGATACAGGATGCGGTAACGGTCTGCCGCCAAGTTGAGCTGCGTGATCGCGGTGACCGAAACGACGGCAGCGTCGGCAAGACCTTGTTGGAGATGGGCGAACGAGTTCGCATGGCTGCCCGTGGGTTCGAGATAGAGATCCCGCCCGATTACCCATCCTTGCTCGCGAAAGAGGCGACGTGCCGCCAACGTGAGGTTGGCCCACGGGTCACTGGTCGCGATTTTCCGTCCCTTGAGGTCGGAGAGGGTGCGAATCGGGCTTTGCGGCAACACGATGAGAAGCGGCTCCAACGGGGTCGAGGGGCGAGCCAGTCCCACCATGCCGTGGCGTTGCTGCGCGATGCGACCGAAGTAGGGGCTGGTGGCGATGAAGTCGTACTCACCGCCCGCGGTGCGGGCGAAGTGCGCCCGATAGTCGGGCGCCGATTCGAGCGTCACGGGTTGCGCCAAGGTCGCGGCGAACCAGGCGCGGATCGGTTCGTAGAGTTGGGCGAGTTTGCGCGCGGAAAGGTAGGGTACGACACCAAAAACCAGGGGTGGGTCGGACGAGCGCGAACGCACCGGAAAGGGTGCCGTGGCCGTGGTCACGAACAGTGCACCCAGCGCGCGCAGGAGGTTGCGGCGGGGCCGGAGGGGAGTGGATGCAGTCGTCGGTTCGCGAACAGTGGCCATGGGTAGCCCCTTTCGTGCGGAGCATCGACGGTGCGATTCTAGCACCAACTGGGTGGTTCCATTTGCTTACGCGTGGGCGTCATCGGCAAGGGTTTGGTGGTGTTTGAAGAGCACCGCGGCAAAGAACCCAGTGAAGCCTTGCGCGGGCAACACGCGGCGGGTATGGCCGAGCTGCGCCGCATGCGCAGGAGTGAGATCTGGGAGACGGCGTGGCGAGCAGGTCGCGGGAATCGCGTCCGACGCAAGTCCCGGTATCGCGCACGGGGGCGACCAGCGGGGGGGTACGACTTCGGCCTCTGGGGCTTCGGCAAGGAGCTGTGCGACCACCCATTCGTTTTCTTCTGGCGCGTAGCTGCAGGTGCTGTAGACGAGCGTACCGCCCGGGGCGAGTGCCTGCCACGCGGCGCGTAGGAGCGCGAGCTGCTTGCGCGCGGCTTCGCGCACCTTGCGCGGTTTCCAGTGCTGCCAGGTGTCGGGGGCCGCAAAACGGATGCGCGCTTCCGACGAACACGGGGCGTCCAAAAGGACGCGCGCGAAGCGCTGCGGCGTTTTGTGCCCGATGGTGCGCCCGTCCGCGAGGTAGGTCTGCGCACAGGTGACCCCCAGCCGCGCCAGTTCCGCGCGGAGTTTGAAGTAGCGCGGTTTCACCGCTTCTACCGCTGCGATGCGTCCGCGGTTGGCGATCGCCGCGGCAATCAGCGCGGTTTTGCCGCCAGGTGCCGCGGCGAGGTCGAGCACTTCTTCTCCCGGCTGCGGATCGAGCAACCAGACGGCCCATTGACTGGAGAGGCTTTGCAGCGTGATCGTGCCGTCCTGAAACGGGGCGCTGTGGGTGAGGGTTGTCCGTGCGTGCGGTTCGGCAACGAAACTCCACGCGGCCAGCGGATGGGGCAGCGGGGCGCCTGCGGCAAAAGCGGGGCGAATCGGCAGCGCGAAGGTTGCGGCGGCGCGGGTCACCGCTTCGCCGTCTGGCTCCGGTTCCCCTTGCGCGGTGCGTAACGGGTTGATTCGCCCGGCAAGCGGTTGCGGTTCCCAAAAGCTCGCCCACCACGCTTCGCGTGCTGCTTCCGGAAGAGTGAGGGCCTCGGTAAGGGCCTCCAGACGCGCGACGAACGGCGCGAGCGGTTCAGGAAAAGAGGCCAAGACCGGCATGGATCACGCCGTAGTAGATGAAAAATCTGGGGATGCGAAAGAGACACGCGGCGGCCACGTGCGTCAAGGGCAGTTGAAGCATTCCCGCCGTCCAGGTGGTGACCGAAAAGGGAAGTGGCGTGGTGGCGCCGAGCACGACCCACCAGAAGCCATATTTGCGCAGCTGCGGCCCGTGCTCGTCACGAAAACGGCCGAAGACGCGGTGGAGCGTCGGAAAGTGTTCGAGCCAGCGGCCGATGAAATAACCTTGGATACCCGCCCAGGCCGAAACCGCTCCGATTCCGAAAACGTAGAGCCACCAGTTGGCTGCCATATGGCTACGGCTGACGACGACGAGCATCGAATCGGGCGGGAAGGGCAGGACGAACGAATCGCCGATCAGGATCACGAGCGCGATCCCAGGGAAACCCAGATGGTTCGCGACCCATTCCGCCGCGGCGACGAGCTCTTTTTGAAAGGCCCAGCCGAGCGCCCCCATGAGCAACAGGAGGCCGACGATCGCGATCACGGTTTTCTTGAGGGTCTCTTCGATCATCTGGGCGGCTCCGATGGATGGCGATCAGGGCGCGACACACAGGCAGTGGGCCCAGACCGGGGGCAGCGCCGTAGTAGGTTCGGTGAGCGAGCGCAACAGCGGCGCAAGCGGGCGCAAGGGGGCAGTGAGCCAGGCAAGCGGTGGTGCCAAAGCGGACGTTTCACTGCCGAAAATAAGGCGACGGACCACTTCGCGCGGCGCAAGTGACGACGTTGGCCAGTGCACTTCTGCGTCCGGGGCGTTGGCGCGTTCGCGGGCGAGCGCGATCGCCGTCTCCAACCCGCCCAGGCGGTCGACCAGCCCAAGCTTTGCCGCAGCGGTGCCCAACCAGACCCGCCCTTCCGCGACCGGCTCGAGCTCCGCTTGCGGAATCCCCCGCCCTTCGCTCACCACGGCAAGGAAACGGCGGTAGGTGTGTCCCACCGAGGCGTCGAGTGCGCGGCGCACCGCATCGGGGAGCGGCCGGCGCGGGTCGAGCGGCGCGGCGAAGGGGCCCGTACGGACGCCATCGGTGGTGAGGTCGAGCTTTTCCATGAGGGGCGCGGCGTTGGGAATGAGCGCGAAGACGCCGATCGACCCGGTGAGCGTCTCGGGGCGGGCGACGATCGCGTCGGCGGCGCTCGCAACCCAGTAGCCTCCCGAGGCGGCAACGCCCGCAAAACTGGCGATCACCGGCTTGCCAGCGTCGCGTACCGCGCGCACTGCGCGGCGGAGCGCTTCGGCAGCAAACGCGCTCCCCCCGGGCGAGTCGATGCGCAGCACCACGGCGCGCACCGTGTCGTCGTCACGGGCCGCTTCGAGTTCGGCCACCAGCCGGTCGCTGCTTGCGGTCGCGTCGTTTCCGTCGTCCATTTCGGTGATCGTCCCTTCGAGCGTGATCACCCGAATTTCGCCATTGCCGTTCGCCAAAAGGCGCTTCGCTTCGTGCGCGGCGTGGTAGCGCTGCCAGGAGACGAAGTCGTGGTCGCGATCGGCGAGCTGGGCTGCGGTCAATACCTGCGTCTGCCAGTCGGTGAATGGAGCAAGGGTATCGACGAGCCCTTGCGCTTTCGCGGCTGCGGCGCCGTCGCCATCGTGCGCGGCCAGGATTTCGTCGAACGCGGCGTGGTAGCGTTCGATTGCTTCTACCGGGCGCTTGCGTGCCGCAGCGATCGCGTCGCGAATCTGGCCCCACAGGCCGAGCATGAGGTCGGTCGCGGCGGCTCGTTCGCGCTCCGACATGTTGGTCCGGGTGAAGGGTTCGACGAACGACTTGTACCGGCCCGCCCGGAAGGCGTGGACGGTGATCCCGACGCGGTCGAGCGCCGCTTTGAAATAGGTGGGTTCCAGCGCCAACCCCGGTAAGAGCACAAATCCTTCGGGGTCGAGCGTCACGGTGTCGGCCACCGACGCGAGGAAATAGCTTTTCTGATCGTAGCGGTCGGCGAACGCGAAGACCGGTTTGCCCGCTTGGCGCAGGCGCCCGAGCGCGTCGCGCAGTTCCGCGAGTTGGGCGTAGCTTGCGCCCGGAAAGCGGCTGAGGTCGAGCGCGACCGCCGCGACGCGCGGGTCTTCAGCGGCGTTATCGAGCGTGGTCAGCAGGGTGCCGAGATGGATCGGCTGCGGATCGTCCCAAAGCGGCAACGGTGTTTCGAGCGACGGGGTTTCGGTAAGCGGTGCGTCGAGCGTGAGCGCGAGCACGAAACGGCTGGGCAGCACCGGCGCTGCGGGCGGCGCGGCGTGCCACGCGAAAAGGAGTGCGACCACTACTGCGACGCCGATTCCGAGTGCGACCGCGCCCAGGACCGCACGCCCGATCCATTCGAGCACCGCGAGAAGGCGCGCGATGAGGCGAATAGGCCAAAGCAGGAGCGCCTTGAAGAGCAAGATGAGTGGTTTCATGCGGCAAATGGCATTATGTGGGTAGAGAAAGGTGGTTGCCGCCGTTGTCGTGTTCGAGGTTCAACGCAGCGGTGGAGAATTTGTGTGCGCTATTCCTCATCGAGCAGCTCTGCCAACGTTTGCGCGTCGAGCACCCGGTCGAGCCAGCGCTCGATCTCCTCGCGGCTTGCGGTGCTCAGGCGCACCTGCACCGCTTCCGGCAGCGGCCCGAAGCGTTTGGTGAGCAGCCGCTGCAAGGTTTGCAGCTCACCGAGGTAGAAACCCTTCTCCTCACCTTGCTGCAACCCCTGCTGCAACCCCTGCTGCAACCCCTGCTGCAACCCCTGCTCCCACCACTCCTTGGTCCAACTCTCGATGCGTTCGGCCAACATCGTATCGACCTCCAGTAAGTCCGAGACGTCAGGCACCTCGACCGTGCCTTTCTCCATTTTACGCCCCGGTGTCGTGCTCTTGGGTCATTGCGGAAACCCCGCCGCGGTCACTACTCAGAGGGTAAGGAATCGACTGGCGCGGCGCGCCGTCGATAGACCAGGTCCCAAACGGGGTGGCCGAGGTTTTGCCCGCGCTGTTCGAATTTGGTGCGCGGCCGCCATGCGGGTCGCGGCTGCGCAAAAGCGCTTGCGGGATAGTCGTTCGTCAGCAGGGGCTCCGCGTCGAGCACTTCGCGCATCCAGTGGGCGTACTCTTCCCAATCGGTGGCGCAGTGCAGATAACCCCCGGGCTTGAGACGCGAAACCATCAGCGCGACAAGCGCCGGTTGCACGATGCGGCGTTTGTGGTGCTGTTTCTTCGGCCACGGGTCGGGGAAGAAGAGGTGGATCGCCGAGAGCGACGATTCGGGGATGACGCGCTCGAGGACTTCGATCGCGTCGTGGCGCAGCACCCGCAGGTTGGTGAGTCCGCGCGCCTCGATCAGTTTGAGGAGGTTACCGACCCCTGGCCCGTGCACTTCGACCGCGAGGAAGTCGATGTCGGGGTTCGCTTCGGCGATCGCAGCGGTAGCATCCCCCATCCCGGAGCCGATTTCGAGGACGACCGGGGCGGTGCGATCAAAGATCGCAGCGAAGTCGAGCGGTGCGTCGGGGTTCCACGCAATGCCCCATTTGGGGTAGAGGGTGGCGAGCGCCTCTTTTTGGCTGGGGGTCATGCGCCCTTGGCGCAAAACGAAGGTGCGAATCGAGCGTTGCGTCAGGCGTTCCGGGGTTTTGGTCATCGTTTCGTCATCTGCGGTAAAGGAAAGACTGCGGTCAGGGGATCAGGGTGCATTCTACCTGCGGTCAGCGCCCGATGAGGCCACTCATCGGGGAGCTGGGGTCGGCGCTGTAGGTTTTGCGGGGCATACGACCTGCCACGTACGCGGCACGGCCTGCTTCCACCGCACGACGCATCGCGTGCGCCATGAGCACAGGGTGCTTCGCGTGCGCGATCGCGGTGTTCATCAGCACCGCGTCGCAGCCGAGCTCCATCGCGATCGCTGCGTCGGACGCAGTGCCGACGCCCGCGTCGACGATCACCGGCACGGTGGCCTGCTCGATGATGAGCCGTAGGTTCCACGGGTTCAAAATTCCCATGCCGGAGCCGATGAGCGACGCAAGCGGCATCACTGCGACGCACCCGATCGTTTCAAGGCGTTTCGCGAGGATGGGATCGTCGGAGCAGTAGGCCATCACGTCGAACCCTTCGGCAACCAATTGTTCCGCCGCCTTGAGGGTTTCGACCATGTTGGGGAAGAGGGTGTTGGGGTCGCCGAGCACTTCGAGTTTGACCAGGTTGTGCCCGTCCAAGAGCTCACGCGCCAAGCGGAGCGTGCGCACCGCTTCTTCCGCAGTGTAGCACCCCGCGGTGTTGGGCAGGATCGTGAACCGTTCGGGCGGCAGAAAGTCGAGCAGGTTCGGTTCGTCCGGGTTTTGCCCCAGGTTGGTGCGGCGGATCGCAACGGTGACGATCTCGGCGCCCGAGGCTTCGACCGCAGCGCGCGTCTCCGCGAAGTCGCGGTATTTGCCGGTGCCGACGATGAGGCGCGAGCGGAATTGGCGTTGTCCCAAAACGAGGGGTTGGTCTACGAATGGAAGCTCGGCTTCAGGGGATTGGGTTCGCATCGGGACTCCTTGACATTCGATGAGGTCAACCGCCACCCACGGCGACGACGATTTCCAAAACGTCACCGTCGTTCAATACGGTGGTCTCATAGGCGCTCTTCGGGACGATCGTGCCGTTACGCTCCACCGCGACGCGCTTGCCCAGCCAGCCGTGGCGGGCAAGGAGGGCCGAAACGGTTGTGCCCGCTGGGACGTGCTGGAGCGTGCCGTTGAGGCGAAGCGTGAGGGTGAGTTCGGTCTTTGTCATTTAGGCAAACACCTCATCAAGTGTTTGCGCGTCGAGCACCCGATCGAGCCACTGTTCGATCTCTTCCCGGGTTGCGGTGCTCAAGCGCACCTGTACCGCTTCCGGCAGCGGCCCGAAGCGTTTCGTCAACAGCCGCTGCAAGGTTTGCAGCTCGCCCAAATAGAGCCCTTCTTCTTTGCCCTCTTCGCGGCCTTGCTGCAACCCCTGCTCCCACCACTCCCTGGTCCAACTCTCGATGCGTTCGGCCAACATCGTATCGACCTCCAGTAAGTCCGAGACGTCAGGTACCTCGACCGTGCCTTTTCCCATTTTACGCCGCAACAGCCGCAGTAACCACCGGGTGAGACTGAAGCGCAGCGGCTTCTGTTCCGGTTCGGCGAGCCACTCGATCAGTTCCTGAACCACACGGCGCATATCCTCGGGGCTACGCGAATGTTCGAGCCGAAAGAGCGCCGCAGCAAGGTTACGCTTGGTGAGCGCCTCGGGCAGATAACGCCCCTCGTCGATCAAGAGGTAGCGCGCTTGTGGCTGCCAGCGTCTGAGCGGCTCAGGCCCGTGCGCGATCAATTCGCCGATCTCCTCGGCGGCGTTCCAGCGGGGCGTGCCGTTATAGAGCACGATCGGCAACACCGGCGGCAACTTCCCCTCAGGCGTCAATTCGTTGCGGCGCACCAGATCCTGATAGAGGAGCCCAAGATAGACGAGCATGCGCAGCGCCATCCAGCGGTCGGGCTGCGCCTGGAACTCCAACAAGAGATAGACATAGAGCCAATGGTTCTCGAAGCGCACCTTCCAGACCATATCCTCGTGGCGCACATCGCCCCTGTCGGAGACGTAACTGGCGTTTACCCGCTCGAGGGTCGAAAAGTCGAGCGTCTGCACCCAAGGCTCGGGAACGAAGCCCACGAGCAGATCGCGCACCATCTCGGGATGGGCAAAAAGGAGCTTGTAGCCAGTGTCGTGTTCTTGGGTCATGGCGCGGTGCACAACAAGAGCAGGCCAGATTCTACGGCAGGTGGCGCGAATGGCACAAGCGGCTGTATTCGTCCAATACCTTTGGCACCCTTTATGGTTTTCCATGAGCCACTGCACCGGCGCCTTGAGGTCGAGGCTGTGGTGTGGCAGCACGGTATTGTAGTCAATGAGCCCGAAGCCAGCGCTTGGAACGCTTCGGCAACCGCTTGGCTGCTCTTTTTGGGAAGCGCCAGCGCAAACGCGCAGCGGCTCACCGGATCGACCAGGGTCAGGATGTAGCGCCGCACGCCGTCATGCACCCGTTCGATCGTGTCCAGCGCCCAGAGGGTCAGCGGCGGCACTTTCAGCCCTTTGGGCTTTCGTGTTTTGCGTACCCGTGGCCGCAGCGGTTTTGCGGGCTCGGGCATCGAGTCGCTTTGGGACGAGACGCATCTTGTCCGGCGCTTCGGCAATGATTCGACCAATGGTCGATACCAAAGGTAGCGTAATGCCTTGTTCCGCACACCACGGTACAAGCAGCCGGTGCAGCCGCTCTTTTCCCAAGTTGGGATAGAGGGTACGCAACTCTCGAATGTGCTTTACCAACTGCGGGTCGCGGTTCTTGCCCCGTTTGCGCTTGGCGATCGGCGGTTTGGGAATGAGCGCCGCAGGGTTATCCCCTGCGGCTTTCAACGCCGCTTTCCAGCGATAGAGCGTGCGACGCGACACGCCAAACGCTTCCTGCGCGGCACTCAGGCCGTGACGCTCCTAAAAGCGCAGTATCCGTAACCGCTCTTGGGCATCTTTCGGTGTCATTTCCCACTTCTGTCCCAATGCCGCCAACCGATAAAAACCTTTGAGCCCATACCCAATGCGTTGTACTTGCAATCTACCACCCCTTACGCAGAAACATGCCAAAGGGGCTTGAACTTATTCAGGTGAGCGGTCTAGCCTGCAAGCTGCCATCTTTTGACGCAGGGTGTTTTCGCTTGCCGTTGCCGTACAATTGCCGGAAGCGCGTTGCGGGGAGAAAGGCCGCGTGATGAACCGGAAAAAACTCCCGATCGGGATTCAAACCTTCGCGAAAATCCGCGAACACGACGCCTACTACTACGTGGACAAGACCCCGTACGCACTTCGTCTCATCGAAAGTGGCACGCATTACTTCCTCTCCCGCCCGCGGCGCTTCGGCAAAAGCCTCTTTCTCGACACGCTTGCGGAACTTTTCGCCGGGAACGAACCGCTTTTTCGCGGGCTTTACATTCATGACCGCTGGGACTGGAATGTGCGCTACCCGGTAGTGCGGCTCAGCTTTGCCGAAGGGCGGCTGCAAACGGCCGCCGCGCTCGACGAACACATCCACGTGCTTTTGAGCGACAACGCCGAACGGCTGGGCATAACCATCGAACCGCCCCCGATGGACACCCACCTGCGCTTCAAGCGGCTCATCGAACGCGCCGCAGAAAAAGCGGGGCAGCGCGTCGTGGTGCTGGTCGACGAATACGACAAACCGATCCTGGACAACCTCACCACGCCAGAGGTTGCGCGCGCGATGCGCGAAGGGCTACGCAACCTCTACTCGGTGATCAAAGGGCAAGATGCTCACATCCGCTTTGCGTTCCTCACGGGCGTCTCCAAATTCAGCAAAGTCTCGATCTTCTCCGGCCTCAACAACCTGCGCGACATCACGGTTTCAGCGGAATACTCCGCGATCTGCGGCTACACCGAGGAAGACCTCGACGCGGTCTTCGCCCCGGAGCTCGAAGGGCTCGATCGCGAACGGATCCGCCACTGGTACAACGGCTACAACTGGCTGGGAGAAGCGGTTTATAACCCCTTCGACCTGCTGCTTCTTTTTCAAGAGCGCGAATTTCGCCCCTACTGGTTCGAAACGGGCACGCCCACCTTTTTGGTCGATGTCCTCATGCAGCGGCGCTTCTTTACCCCGCAGCTTGCGCGCACGCTCGCCTCGGAAGCGCTCCTTTCGGCGTTCGACGTCGACACGATGGCGCCAGAGGCGCTCCTGTGGCAGACCGGGTACCTGACCTTTCACGGACAGCGGCGTATCGGCGCACGCATCGAATACGAACTGGGCTACCCCAACCTGGAAGTCGCCTATAGCCTCAACGATGCGCTGCTCAAAGGGCTGATGGGCGACCCTTCGCTCGCTGAACGGGTAACCCTGAGCGCCTATGAAGCGCTGGTGCGTGGCGAGATTGACGGACTGCGCCAACACCTCGAACGCCTCTACGCCAGCATCCCGCACGACTGGTACCGCAAAAACCCCATCGCCCACTACGAAGGGTACTGGGCCAGCGTCTTCTATAGCCACCTTGCGGCGTTGGGACTCGAACTCATCGCCGAGGACGTCACCCACCACGGCTGCATCGACCTTACCGTGAAGCTTCCGGAGCGCATTTACCTCTTCGAATTCAAAGTGGTCGCAGACGAGCCCGAAGGAGCGGCGCTTGCGCAACTTCGCGCCAAAGGGTACGCCGAAAAGTACCGCGGCCAGGGGGTACCGGTGCATCTTGTGGGGATCGAATTCAGCAAACGCCAGCGTAACGTCGTTGCGGTCGACGCGGTGACCCAATAAGGGCACTTCGACGGAGCAGGGGGCCGCATGGACGGCCAGCGGGGAAAAGGATGAACTCTTTCAAGCCGGTTAGCGCGCCAGCGCCTCCCGGAGCAGCCACGCGAGCAGTTCCTGGCTGGCGGCGCGCCATGCGTTTTGGTCGTTGCGCTCGGCAGCTTCGTGAAGCGCCGCGTGTACCGCATGGATTTCGTGCGCGTCGGGGTAGTAGGTGTTCAAGTAGGCGGTGATTGGGCATTCGGCAAGCGGTTTGAGGCCGAATGCGCCGCGTTCGTGGTTGACTTGCCATTGGTACGCCAGTGCCCCGAGCGGGGTCGTGAGCGGCGCATCGGGGTAGACGCGCAACGGGGCGCGGCGCCATTCGTCGTGCCAGCCGACGAGCTGTTCCGGTGGCATGGGGCGTGCGATGCCGTACCCTTGCGCCACGTGCACACCGACTGCGCGCAACGTTTCGGCAAGGGCTGGGCTTTCCACCCCTTCGGCAATTACCTGCCGTTCGAGCCCTTCGCCGAGCCGTGCCAACGCCCGGATCACGGTGAGGTTGGGGATGGGGTCATGGGCCATCTGGCGAACCAGGATCTGGTCGATCTTGATCACGTCGAACGGCAGTTGCGCAAGCCGCACCAGGCCGCTGTAGCCGGAACCGATGTCGTCGATCGCCAGCTGTACACCGAGTTGCCGTAGCGCCGCGAGCGCTTCGATCGTGTGGTTACCAGCAAGCGGTTGATTTTCGAGGAGCTCCAGCGTGAGGCGTTGCGGCAGGATGGCGTGTGCGGTGAGCGCGGCTTGAACCCAGTGGCTGCATTCGGGGTGGTGGAGTGATGCAAAGTCAAGATTGACGCTCAGGCCGGGCGACACACCAACCTGATCCCAACGCCTGAGCCACGCGAGCCCTTCCGCGAGCACGGTGCGAAAGAGGTGCGGGTAGAGGTCGTCGTGCAGTACGGGAAGAAACTGCGCTGGCGTGAGCGTTTCCGTCCCCAATTGCAAGCGCGCGAGCGCTTCCACTTTGACGAGCCTGCCGGAGGCGAGGTCGACGATCGGCTGCACGGCGATCTGCACGCCGCCGCTCGTCACCGCAGCGCGAATCGCCGCAGCGCGGTCGACGCTGATCGGCGCGGTCTGTAGCGGGTTCATCGTTTCGGTATCGAAATGGGCAAGCGCGTCGTCGCCCGCCCGTTTGAGTGCGTGGAGCCACTGTTGGGCCCAGAGGCTGCTGAACTGGTAGGGGTGGCGTCCGCCGATCAACAGGAGCGTTTCGGGTGTTCCGCGGCGGTCGACGAACGGGACCGCGGCGAAACTCGCCATCTTCGCTTCGATTGCGAGCGCGTGCCACGGCGTGGTGCGCGGGTCGTGGCAGTAGTCGTCGCTCACCGAAATGGTATTGCGAAACCACGCGGTGGCAATCAGGCCTTGCCCTTCGGCGCGACGGCTGTCGAGGCGGGGAACGCGGACAGGGTCGAAGACGGCAAAGAGCGGCGCGAGGTTCATTTTGCCAGAAACCGCGACGAGGTGGAAACGTCCGTCGCTGTCCGGTTGCGCGATCGCCGCGAAGCGGATGCCCGGTAATTTTGCGATCGCATCGCAGAGCGCCTCTTGCCAACTGCTCAAAGAATTGCCGGGTTCCGGGATATCACGCAGCACCAGTGTGAGGTAGGTTGCGCTCGTTTTTTCCATCGCGTCGAGAAAGGTGCGCTCGGCGAACGCGATGCGCAGATGCGCGATGTGCAGGAGGCGAAAGATCTCGCTGCTGCGTAACCCCTGGCGTTGGAGAAAACGCTGCAAGAAGCGTTCACTTTCCGAGTACCCGACGAGCGCCTCGGCGAGACTCAAACCTTCGAGCGCGTGGATCGTTCCCAACAGCGCTGCTTGTTCAGCGATCGCCGAATCCGAGGCTTCAGCGGCAAGCAGCGTGACGAAATGGCGCGCCACAAGCGCACGGTAGTGTGCGAACGCATCCGGGAGTTGGGCAGCCAGCCGTTTGCCGATCGCGGGGTGTTCCGTGATTTCAGAGAGGAGCGTTTCTGTGAACCGTTCCGCCGCGTCCTGAAGCAGTGCGGTATATGCGGCAAGCAGCTGGCGCGCGGCGGGACCGAAGGGGTCATCGATCGTCGGGGCGGTTTCGGTGAACGACGCGTTGGCTTCGCCCGCGATGCGCATCGTCTCTGAGGTCTGACCTTTTTGCGCTTTGAGCGCAAGGAGCGCTTCGTCGGCGCGGCGCAGCAGGGTGTCGAGCTCTTCACCGTGCTGGGGGAAGAGTGCCCAACCGATCCCGTAGCTGATGGGGAGGGTGGTGCCGCCGACTGTGAAGGGTTCTGCGAAATGGCGCAAGAGGCGTTCGCCGAACGCGGTGAGCTCCGCATACGCTCCTTGCGCGGTGAGGCCGGTGAGGAGGATCACGAACTCGTCGCCGCCCAGCCGGGCGACGAAGTCGCTTGTGCGCGTCGCGGCTTTGAGGCGTTCGGCGACGGTGACGAGCAGCGCGTCGCCGACGTCGTGGCCGAAACGGTCGTTCACCGGTTTGAAATCGTTGAGGTCGAAGAGCCCCACCGCAACCCATTCGTTTCGGCGTTCTGCTTGCGCCAGGAGATTGGGGGCGATCGTTTCGAGCGCGTAGCGGTTGGGGCAGTGCGTCAGCGGGTCGGTGCGTGCGAGGCGCTGTTGCGTGACGAGCGCACGCTTGAGTTTTCCGTGGACTACCTGCAGCCGGGTGAGCGCGAAAATGAAGAGGGCAAGGAGCACCCCTTCGACCGTCCAGCGCGGTCTCGCCTCCTGCAGGGTGTGGTCGAGCCAAAGGGGTTCGGCGATGGCGGTGGTGACGCAGTAGGCACCGCGGCAGTGGCGCGCGGAAAGCGTCGATTCCGTCGTCGCTCCTTCGGGGGGGGCAGAGGGTGCAGATTGAGAAGAAGGCGGAGCGGTTGACGAAGCGGAGGGAATCGGCGTGACACGACCCTTTTCGTCGAGCGTTGCGACGACGCGCTGGAAGCGGCGGTCGAAAATGGTGGTGGTGTATAAAAGCGCGGCGTTCTCGACGAGCGTGGGCGCCCGCGCAAAAAGCTGCGCGGCGCGGTAGGGACTGCCGACGTACGCGACGAGTGTCCCGTCCGCCGCGTGGATCGGAAGGCGCATCCCGACCACCGCCTCGTTGAAGCGTGGGGCGAAACGGGGAAGTGTCAGCAGCCCTTCGTGGGCAAGCGGCGCGGTCTCCCCCGGCGTCGCCGCTGGCGCATAGGGCCGAAAGTCGTCGGGCGCGAAGATGGCTTTATGGGGCTGGGCAAAGGTGCTCCAAAGAATCTCTTTGCCATCGGGCGTTTGCACGTTGATCGCGCGCAATTCGGGATGTTCGGCGAGCACGCGGTCGAGCGCCTGCGCGATCGGGGTGGGGATCCGCGCAGGGGCGGTGCCATCGAGGTAGGGGGCAAGGAGCCCCTTGCCGATGAGGGTGAGGTTTTCGAACTGTTCGCGTACGCGCTCGTCGATCGCTGCGCTCTGCGTCGCTGCGGCAACGGCCAAGATTTGCGCGCTGCGCGTCCGCGCGTTTTGCCACCACGCCCATTCGGCGACGGCAAGCAGGGCGAACGCAGCAACAAGGAGCGACCACAGGGCAACGCGCGGGTTTCGCAGCATGAATCCAAAAAAGCACGTGACGATGCCCATTCTACCTGCGTTTTGGGGTTGGGAATCGGCTTGCCGAGGAAAACCCGCGCGAGGGGGGCGGAGTAGGGATCCTCAGGGCAGGAGGCGGCGCGTCAGTCGGCGCAATGCCCAGCGCGTGGGGAGAACGGTCAGAAGCCCCATGAGCACGACTGCCACTGCCAGTGTGGTGAAGGCGGGGGAGCTCCCTGCGGCCAACGGGCGCAGGAGCGCGACCGCGTGGGTGAGCGGCAGCGCCTGCGCGAACGCCACAAGCGGCGCCGGCAACTGCGTGAGGGGAAAAAAGGCGCCGGAGAGGAAAGACATCGGGGTGATGAAGAGGGTGAAGTAGTAGAGGAAGAAGTCGTAACTTTTGGCGAGCGCAACCATCGGCAACGCAAGTGCCGCAAAGGTGAGGCCGGTGAGCGCGACCACGAGGAGGATGAACGGAATCGCGGCAAGCGCGACGAGCCCGGCGGCAGCGGCAACGAGGGTGACCGCACCACCAGCCAGTGTCGCTTTGGTCGCAGCCCAGAGGAGTTCGCCGAGCACGACGTCGGTGAGGGTGAGCGGGGTGGTGAGTACCGCTTCCCACGTTTTCTGCACGTGCATGCGCGAAAACGCGGAATAGAGCGCTTCGAAGCTCGCGGCGTTCATCGTCGCGTACGCGATGATCCCCGGGGCGAGGAAGTTCAGGTACGGTTGGCCGTCGACTTCGGCGATGAGCGCGCCCAACCCAAGCCCGAGGCCGAAGAGGTAGAGGGTTGGGTCGATGAAGTTACCCAAGAGCGACGGCACCATGAGCTTGCGCCAGACCAGCGCGTTGCGCCGCCAGTAGGCAAGCGCGCGGCGGGGGGCGAAGGGAGCGGGGACGGTGGGGTCAGTCATCGCGCAGTTCCCGTCCGGTGAGTTTGAGGAAGAGGTCTTCGAGGTGGCCGCGGCGGATCACTGCGGTGAGCGTGGGGTGGGGTTCGAGGAGCGCAAGCGCCGCTGCGGGGTCGCGTGTGGTGTAGCAAAAGAGGGTTTCGCCTGCGCGCTCGAAGCGCGGTGCTGTGGCGCCGTTCGCTGCAAGGGGGGTGAGGGATTCGGCAAGGCGCCGTTCGAAGGCGTCGATGCCACCCACGGAAGACCAATCGCCGTGGATTTCGAGCACGAAGGGTTCGATTGCGGCGGCAACGAGCGCGTGCGGTGCGCCTTCGGCGACAACGCGACCGGCATCGACGATCACGACACGGTCGGCAAGCCGTTCCGCCTCTTCCAGGTAGTGGGTGGTGAGCAGCATCGCAACGCCCTGTTGCCGCAGCTCGCGCAGCCGTTGCCAGATGAGGTGGCGCGCTTGCGGATCAAGACCCGTGGTGGGTTCGTCGAGGATGAGGAGTTCGGGGTTCGCGACGAGTGCCCGCGCAAGCGAAAGCCGCCGCCGCATGCCCCCCGAAAGCGTCGCGACCGGGGCCGCTGCTTTCCCGGCCAAGCCGACGAACGCAAGGAGCTCGGGGACACGGGCGCGAGCGGTTGCCTCCGGGATGCCGAAGTAGCGGGCGAAGACGATCAGGTTTTCTTCGGCGGTAAAATCAGGGTCGAGGTTGTCGAATTGCGGTACGACGCCCACCCGTTGCCGGGCGGCGACCGCGTCTGCGGGAATGGGGTGCCCCAGGAGGGTCACGTGCCCCGCTTCATACGGGGAGAGGCCGAGCAAGACGCGCAACGCGGTGGTTTTGCCCGCGCCGTTGGGACCGAGCACCGCGACACATTCGCCGGGGTAGACGGCGAAGGTGAGGGCGTCAAGCACGCGGGTGGTGCCGTAATGTTTGACGACGGCAGTCAATGCCGCAAGGGGCGGGTCTGCGTCGGAGGTTGGCGCAGCAGTAGGGTGGGGCGACGGCGCATCGCGTGCGCTGAGCGGGTGTTGGGGCGAACGGTTTGGGGGGAGCGGCGAGCGGGCGGTCATGCGGCGCGGGACGGAAATCTAGACAGGGGGATAGACCGCGAGGGCGTTTTTCACCAGCGTCTTCACCACGTGGAGTTTGCCGTGGAAGAAGTGGTCGGCGCCGGGGACGACCGCGATCGGGCGCGCGGCAGGACGCGCCCAGTCGAGCGCGCGCGCAAGCGGCGCGACGGTATCCTCTTCGCCGTGGATCATCAGGACGGGGAGCGTGGTGGGCAGTTCGGGCGTGGTGTAGACGGTGCCGGAGCCAAGCGCCAGTCCGTGGGGGAGTCCGACCAGCGTGACGTGCCGCAGCGTCAGCGACGGCAATGCCGCACGCCATCGCTCGGGGTCGAGGTTCGGGTTGGCTTCGACCGCGCTCGCCGCTTCACCCAGCAGAATACGCGCGACGCGGGTAGCGACGTACGCGCCGAACGAGAAGCCGCCCAGGTAGAGCACGGGGGGCAGTTCCCAGGTACGGAGGGCCCAGTCGATCAGCGTGAGCAGGTCTTCGGTCTCGCCAACTCCATGGTCGTGTTGGCCGGCGGAGCCGCCAACGCCGCGAAAGTTGGGGCGCAGCGTCACGAGCCCCGCTTCGGCGTGCGCGCGCGCGACCGTGTGGGTGACTTTGTTGGTGTTTGCGCCGCCAAAGAGGGGATGGGGGTGGGCGACGAGCGCCAGCCCCAGCGGGGGTGTTGCGGGGGTATCGACCAGGAGTTCGATCGCCCCGGCGGGGCCAGGTGCGGTGGTTTTTTCGCTTTTGGGGTGTGCCATCGTGCGTTCAGGCTTGCGGGAGCATCAGACGGGCAACGGGGCGGCCGTTCAGGATATGTTCGCTGAGGATTTCGTCGATGTCGCTCTCGTCCAGGTAGGTATACCAGACGCCGTCGGGGTAGACGACGAGCACCGGGCCGAGGTCGCACCGCCCCAGGCACCCGGCTTTGTTGATCCGGACGCCACCGGTGGCGTTGAGTGCGAGCCCAAGCGCTTTGGCGCGGTCGCGCGCGTAGCGCATCATCCCTTCGGCGTCGTGGTTCGCGCAGCAGGTGTCACCAGGGTCGCGTTGGTTGCAGCAGAAAAAAAGGTGGTGGCGGTAGTATGGCATCGGCTCTCCTTCACGTCGCTCGCAAGTGGTGTTTTTCGGCGTGGTCACCCATTCAATGGGGTTATCGATTCTTTTTTTCGATGAATTCGATCTTGTAGCCGTCCGGGTCTTCGACGAATGCGATCACCGTGGTGCCGTGTTTCATCGGGCCGGGTTCGCGGGTGACTTTGCCGCCGAAGGCGCGGACGCGGTCACACGCGGCGTGGATGTCGTCGACTGCGATCGCGATGTGGCCAAAGCCGGTACCCAGATCGTAGTGGTCGACCCCGTAGTTGTAGGTGAGTTCGATCACCGCCTGCTCCGACTCCGGCCCGTAGCCGACGAACGCCAGGGTGAATTTCCCTTCGGGGTAGTCGTTTTGCCGCAACAGTTTCATCCCCAACGCCTGGGTGTAGAACGCGATCGAACGTTCGAGGTCGCCCACGCGGATCATGGTGTGCAGGATGCGCATCAGCAGTTCTCCCGTTTTTCCAGAAAGGTTTGGAATTCGTTCCACGGCATCGGTTTGGCGAAATGGTACCCTTGGATCGCGATCGGCGCAAGGGGTTCGAACCAGACAAGTTGCGCGTGCGATTCCAGCCCTTCGACCACCGCAAGCGCTCCCACCGCACGGGTGAGTTCGAGGATCGCGCGCATGATCTGTTCGCCGGTACCCTGTTGCCCGATGCGGTCGGTGAAGCATTTGTCGATTTTGATCACGTCGGGGCGTAGCGCTTCGAGTCGGCTCAGGTTGGCGTAGCCGGTGCCGAAGTCGTCGATCGCAAGCCGCGCCCCTTTTTCGCGCAGCTGCTTGAGGAACGCCGCGGCGGTGCCCTCCGGGTCCATCGCGAGCGATTCGGTGACTTCGAGGGTGAGGTGGGGCAGCGCCGCTTCGGCCTCTTGCGCCCATCGGGCGAGCGCCGGGTCGCCGAATTGGGCAGGGGAGAGGTTGACCGCGACGCGAAAACCGGGTCGCTGCGCCGCGAGTTGCAGCGCGAGGCGCGCGGCTTCTTGGAGCACCCAGAGTCCGATCGGTCGGATCAGGCCACTTGCTTCGGCAAGGGGGATGAATTCCGCCGCGCTGCGCAAACCTTGGTGCGGATGGCGCCAGCGCAGCAGCGCTTCGGCAGTGGTGACGGTGCGCTCGGGAAGCTGCACGACGGGCTGGAGGAAGAGTTCGAATTCGCCGTTGGCAAGCGCGTGTTCGAGCGCGCGGCGCTGTTCGGCCTCGAAGCGGACTTTGGATTCGATCCGCTCCGAGTAGAAGCGTACCCGGTTCTTGCCGCTCTCTTTTGCCGCGTACATCGCTGCGTCCGCAAGCCGCATCAGGGTTTCGGCGTCTTCGGCGTCGTTGGGAAACGCGGCGACGCCGATGCTCACGGTGACTTGGGCACGGTGGTCCTGGACCACGAAAGGTTGGCGCAGCACGTCGCGGGCGCTTTCGGCGATGCGCTGTGCGGTCGATGCGGTGGCGCTGCCTTCGACGAGGATGAGGAATTCGTCCCCGCCCAGCCGTGCGACGGTGTCGCTTTCCCGGACGCACGTTTTGAGGCGCGCGGCCGTCTCCACCAAGAGGGCGTCGCCGGCGTCGTGGCCGTAGAGGTCGTTCACTTCTTTGAAGCCGTCGAGGTCGAGAAAGAGGAGATAGACCGTTTCGCCTTCGCGGCGGGCGCGGGCGAGCGCCCGGTCGATGCGGTCCCGGGCGAGTGCGCGGTTGGGAAGGCCCGTCAGGGCGTCGAAGTGGGCTTGGCGGTAAATGAGCTTTTCGTTCGCTTTGACGGTGTCGATGTTTTGCCAGATGACGACGTGGAACGTGCCCACGGGGGGTGGGTAGTTTTCGCGGTTGAGGTGCTGCATCACCCAGTGGGTGGAGCCATCGGCGGCGACGATCCGTTTTTCGCACGGCGCGGCGCGCCCTTGGGTGAGGGCCGCCCACTGCTGCGCGTCGGTGAGCGCCGATTCCGGGTGGGTGAATGCGGCAAACGAGCGTCCGACGAGCGTTTCGGCGGTTTGGCCGAGCCATGCGGCAAAGGGGTCGTTCGCGCTGAGGATCGTGCCGTTCGCGTCGAGCAGCGCGATGCCGACGGTGGGATTTTCCCAGACTGCCGCAAGGCGCGCTTGGCCGATCGCCGCCTGTTCGGCGACCCGCTGCGCTTCGGTGACGTCGAGGAGCGTTGCGGCGATCTGTTCGGGCTGGTGGGCGCGCGCGGCGATGCGCACGCCACGCTCTTCGACGATGCGCCAACCGCCTTTGGGGGTGCGCAAGCGGTAGCGCTGCTGCCACGTGGCGCTGTTACGTCGCCATTGGGCGTCGACGGTGGGGCGGGCGTTGGGGTCGATCGCAGCGAGGAAGTGCGACCAGGTGAGCGCTTCCGGGGCGACGCCGAGCCATTCGGCAAGCCGTGGCGACGCGTAGGTGAAGGCGTCGAGCGTTGCCGGGGCCATGAAGAGCGCTTCTTGAAGTGCCGCGGCGATGGTGACGAGTCGCTTTTCGAGTTGTAGTTTGGCGACTTCCGCTTGCTTGAGCGCGGTGGTCTCAAGCAGTTTGAGGACGTAGCCGGCGCGATCGGTATCGGTGGTCCAATGGGTTATGGTCAGCAACCAGTAGCGGGTGCCGTCGTTCAGTTCGACCGATTGGGGTGTTTCGCGCGCCGCGGCAAAGAGCGCGGTGCGGGTTTCGCTCTGCGGCCAGGGGATGCGGTTACGATCGAAGGGGAACGGTTGTCCGATGTGGCGTTCGCTGAGCGCAAAGTGCGTCTCCGCGGCGCGGTTGTAGCGGATGAGCCGCTCCGATTCGTCGAGGACGAGAAGCGGCCCGGTGAGCGCGTTGAGGATCGCTTCCAAGAGTTCGTTGAGCGCGGCCTGTTCGGCAAGACTGCGGTCGAGCCCTTCGTTGAGCGAGCGGAGCTCTTCGTTGCTCGCGTGCAGCTCTTCGTTGCCCGCTTCGAGCTCTTCGTTCGCCGATTGCAGCTCTTCGGTGGTGGTCTGCAGCTCTTCGTAGAGGGCTTGTAGTTCGGCTTGCGCCCGTTCGAGCGCGTCGATGAGCGTTTCGCGCTGTTCTTGTTCGAGAGTCAGGCGGTCGACGGTGCGTTGTAAAACCTTCTCCCGGCGCGTGGCTGGTGCGTCGGTAGCCGCTTCGGCTGCCGGTGCGTTCGCCGAGGAGGCGGTCTCTTCGGTTTGGAGCGGTTCGAAGACGAAGAGCAGGAAAGGGGTTTCTGCTACGTCGAGGCGCGTGGCGTAGAGTTGCACCGCGGGGGCGCCGTCGGCATCGAGGAGCGGAAGGGTTTGTGGCGCGTTGTCGGTAGGGAGCAGCAGTTGGCGCATCACCAGCCGCAACGGCGTGCGCCAACCGTTTGGGATCAGCGCAGGCAGCGTGAAATCGCTTTTGCCCTGCGGCCAGTGAAGAAACGCGCTGCAGTCCCCCAGGATGTGCAACGGGCGTCCCTGTGCGTCGGTGAGGATCGCAGGGGGGGCGTAGCGGGCCAAGAGGGTTTCGTGGAGACGGTGCTGGATTGCCGCTTCGAGCTGCTCTTCTGGGCGCAGTTTGGGGCGCAGCGCTTTGGCGGGTTGCGGCAGGAAGAGCCGCGCGGGAAGCGTGGCACTCAACCAGGTTTTGGGCGTCGGGATTTCATCGCGGCGAAAGATCCGTTGCGGGCCGCTCACCGCTTCGAAGTGTTCGCCGACCTCGGGCGGCAGGGCTTCCGAGCGGCCAAGGAAGAGCAGGCCGCCGGGAACGAGCGCGTAGTGAAACGCTTTCAGGAGCCGCTCGCGGGCTTCGGGTTTGAGGTAGATCAGCAGGTTGCGGCAACTGATGAGGTGAATGTGCAAAAACGGCAGTTCTCGCAACGCGTCGTGACGGGAGAAGACGCATTGGGTGCGAATCCCTTGCTGGACACGCCACAGTGCCCCTTCCCGGACGAAGAAACGTTCGCGCCAGCCGGATGGCAAATGGGCGAGCGCCTCTTCGGGGTAGCGCGCGGCGCGGGCGTGTTGAATTGCCCCTTCGCTGACGTCGGTGCCCAGAATCACGAAATGGCGCTGTTGCCCCAGTTCGGTCAGGCAATCAGTGATGAGGAACGCGAGGGAATAGGCCTCTTCGCCCGTGGCGCAGCCGCAGACCCAGACGCGAAACGGGGTGGTGACGGGTAGCGTCTCCAGTAAGGCTTTGAGTGGGATGCGCAGCGCGGCAAACGCCGCGGGGTCGCGCCAAAACGCGGTGACGCCGATCAAAAGGGTGCGGGCGAGCGCCTCTGCGGCCGTTTCTTGGTGTTCGAGCGCCTCGGCGAAGGTGGCGAGGTCGGGGTAGCCCGAGCGTTGCATCGCGCGCAGGGTTTGGCGCAGCAGGGTTTCGGGCAGGTAAGCGGTGAGGTCGACGCGCAGCAGCGGCGCCACGCGTTCGAGGATGCGGTCGAACGCCGCTTGGTCTTCGGGGGTGAGCGGGGGTTCGGGTTGCGGGGTGGCGCTGGCGTTGGGTGCTTCGTTCTTTTGAACGGGGTTCGGTGGGGCGGGGGCGTTTGGTTGCTGCGCCGCGGCGGGGGGTGTTGCGCCGTTGCCCTGGGCTGCCGCAAGATGGGTGAGCGTTTTGGGGAGGAGCGCAGCCATCGCTTCCGGGGTGTGGGCGGCGGAGTACGCGCTGGTTGCGATCACTGCACGCGGCAATTCGCCGAACTGCGCGCTTTCCGGGGTTTGTACCCAAACGATGCCGCCGGCGCGATGGACCGCAATCGCACCGGCAACGCCGTCGTTGCCCGTTCCCGAGAGCAGGATCTCGAGCGATTTCGCGCCGAAGTGGTGGGCAGCGCTCAAGAGGAGACGGTCAATCGACGGGTGTGGCCCGGGGCGCGGGTAACTGGGGGTGAGGCGCAGCCGTCCGTTACCGAGGATTTCGGCGTCGTGGGTGGCGGGGATGACGTAAACGTGGTCGGGCGCCAGACGCAACGGTGGGGATTGGGGGGAGGCCAGTTGCACCGCGATCGCGGCGCGCGGTTGCAGCAGCTGGGGGAGCAGCGTTTCGTGGTCTGGTGAGACGTGCTGCGCGATACCGTACGCGGTTTTGCCGTCTGGCCGAAACCCGGCAACCAGCGTACGCAGGGGCTCGACCGCGCCGGCTGAAGCGCCGATCACGACGAGTTGCGTGACCTCGAGTTGCGTGACCCGCGGGCGAGATTGGGGCAGGGCAGGCAGAGAACGTTTCATGGGGGCATTTTCCCGAAGTCTGGTTTCATCATAGCAAATCGCGCGCGATTCCGCTAAGATTCGGCGCATGATGCTAAGAGGTGACGCGATGGGGCAGTGGGCGGGGCAGCTGCCTGTCGAGACCGCGGCGCGCAGTGCCGCATTGGCGCAGCGGATCGCAGCGCGGATTGCGGCGGCGGGCGGCTGGGTGCCATTTGCGGATTTCATGCAGTGGGCGCTCTACGAGCCGGAGCTGGGCTATTACGCGCGCCACGACCAAGCGTTCGGACCGCACGGGGACTTTCTCACCGCGCCGGAGATTTCGCCGCTCTTTGGCGCGGTGCTCGCGGACGTGCTGGCGTCCGCGGTGGCGGAAACGGGCTTGGCGGTGGAATTCGGCGCAGGCAGCGGCGCATTGGCAGAGGATCTACTCACCCGGTGGCACGCATTGGGGGTGTTGCCGCAGCGCTACGCGATCGTCGAGGTCTCCGCTGGCTTGGCGGCGCGGCAGGCGGAACGGCTGCAGCCGCTTGCCGAGCGTCTTGGGGTCGAGCTGGTTTGGTGGCAGCGGTTGCCGGAGCGGTTCGCAGCGGCGGTGGTCGCGAACGAGGTGCTCGACGTCTTGCCGGTGCATGTGGTGGGCACACGCGGCGCGGAGACCTTCGAACGTGGCGTGGTGGTCGCCGAATCAGGAACGGAAGCGGCGGCATCGGCCGCACCGCGCTTTGCGTGGGCCGACCGGCCGCTCACGCCTGCGGCGGCATCGGCACTTGCTGGAATCGAATTGCCGCGAAGTGCCGACGGCGAATATCTTTCTGAGGTGGCGCCTGCGGTCCCAGCATGGGTGCGCACCGTCGCCGAGCGCTTGGCGCCGGGTTCGCTGTGGGCGCTGATCGATTATGGGTACGAGCGCGAGATTCTCTACGCGCCGTTTCGTTCCCGCGGGACACTGCAGGGGTATTATCGCCATCGGGTGGTGGAGGATGTGCTGGCGTGGCCGGGCGCGATCGACCTCACCGCGTTCGTCGATTTCACTGCGGTGGTCACGGCGTTGGAAGCAAGCGGCCTCACGGTGCACGAGTGGCGGCGGCAGGGGGATTTTTTATTGCGCCACGGAATCCTGGAGCGGCTCACGGAACGGGCAGAACCCGGTTCGGCGGCGTACGTGCAAGCGGCGCGCGCGGTGCAGCGGCTCATCATGCCGCACGAGATGGGTGAGCTCTTTCAGGTGGTGGTGGCGGGGCGGTAGTCCCCTCTTGTCCAAAGACAACGAAATGCGGGGGAAGCGTGACGCTTTTTGCGGCGGTATTGGGCGAAAACGAAAAGATCTCCGAAGCGGTCGCAGCAGCGCGCCGCCGCATGACGCGGTTCCCCGGTGATCGCTGGCGTGCGGTGGCGCGACCCGGTTTTGCGTTGGGGGTGTGGCAGCGCTGGTTCGGAGAAAGCGCGCCGCCTGACGGCGATTGGGACGTGGCGGAGCGCGACGGTTGGGTAGCGGTGGTGAGCGGTCATGCGGTAGTCGCGCAAGATGCGGCCGCCGCTGGCAGTGTGGCGGGCGCACCGGATGGCACATCGGTCGCGGAATGCGGCGGGGCGGCGATGGGGTTGGCGGCGAGGCTGCTTGCCGATTTCGTTTCGGACCCGATGACCCGTCCGCGGCGGTGGCAGGGGCAGTTTGCGTTCGTGGCTTGGCATGAGGCGACACAGCGCCTTTTTCTGGTGCGCGACCCGTTCGGGATCGAACCGCTCTATTGGGGGCGATTGCCCGGGGGCGGGTTTGCGGTAGCCAATCTGGCGAAGACGCTGGTTGCGATGGGGGTAGCGGATGGGCCAGACGCTTTGGGGTGGGCGTCGTTCTTCCTCTGGGGGAATGTCGATGGGCGGCGGACCGTCTTTTCTGGGGTCGAAGCGGCGCCTCAGGGAAGCGTCGGGGTCGTGACGTTACCGTGCGTCAGTGGTCCTCAGTGGCGGGTCTTCCGTGATCTGCGCACGCTCTGGGCAGTACCCTCTGCGCCCGAGTACGACGAAGCGGCCGCGCAAGTGGCGATTAGCCGCGCAGTGCGCGACGCAGTAGCCGTTGCGACGGCCGACCGGCAGCGTACCGCGCTCTTTCTCTCCGGCGGGATCGATTCGGGGGCGGTTGCAGGGGTGCTCGCGCAGTTGGGACGCGCGGGGACGGCCTATACTCTGGCGTTTGCCGAAATGGCGGGGCAGGGCAACGATGAGCGCCCTTGGGCGGAGCGGATCGCGCGCCATTACGGGCTGACGCATCGGGTCGATCAGGTTGCGGAGCCTGAGTTCTGGGCGACGTTACCCGATTTTCTCGACGCGATGGATCAGCCGACGCTTGACGGGATCAATTTTTGGCTTTCGTGCCAGAAAGCGGCGCAAGCTGGCGAGCGGGTGGTCTGTACTGGCGATGGCGGCGACGAACTGTTCGGGGGTTTTACCAAACTGGTACTTTGGCGACGCGCCGAACGGGTGCTGCGGTGGGTGCGCCGTTTACCTGCTGGCGAACGGGTGCTCGTTGCGCTGATGCAGGGGTATGGCACGCTGCGGCGACGACCGAAATGGCGGTGGGCAGGGAACTATTTCGCGACGCGCGACCATCTCTACTTCATTCCCTACGCCGTCTTCTTTCCCGAGGAGTTGCCCGATCTGTTGGATAGCGTGATGCCGGTTGCGCAGGCACGCGCTTTGTTGACCGAGGGCGCGTTTCCCGAAGTGGATTGCCTCGAGCGCGCGATGCAAATGCGCGACACGTTTCATTCGATGCCAAACCTCTATATGCGCGATGCCCATTGGATCGGTGCGGCGCATGGGGTGCAGTTTCGGCATCCGTTGGCGTCGGTGTCGCTGCTCACCACTGTTGCGCCGTGGGTCTGCGCGTTTCGCGGGCGGCGGGGAAAAACGCTGCTCGCGCAAGCACCGCAACCGCCGCTTCCCCCCGAGGTGGTGGCGCGGCCAAAGGCGGGATTTGCCACGCCGGTGGCGGGTTGGTTGGCGCAGCGGGTTTTCCCGACGATCCCGTTTCCTGCCGTGGCTACGATCGGGTCGGTCGAGCGGCGGTTGGCGTGGTGGCTTTATCAGGAGTGGTCGCGGTGAGTGGGAAGCGGAAGGTTCGGCTGCTCTTCCGTGCGGTGGCGCACGGGATAGCCATTGGTGCGCTCGTTTGGAGGGGGGCGATAGTCCTGGCGCAGCCGCCGGGCAATTGGCGCTTTCTGCCGGAACTGTCGGACGAGTTTTCAGGCGCCACGGTCGACACGGCCCTCTGGCTGACGTTTCTGCCCCATTACACGGGGCGGCCGCCTGGAGTGATCGATCCGGCGCGGGTTACGGTGGCTAACGGCATGGTGCGGCTGGAGACGACGGCTCGGGACAAGGGGCGGTTCGCGACACCGCTCTTACGGGCACGCCAGGAGGTGCGCTACGGCTATTTCGAAGTGGTTGCGCGGCTTGCCCCGTGCCGCGTCAATCAAGCGTTTTGGTTCTACGCCTGGCAGCCTGATGGGACGCGCGAGATCGACGTCTTCGAGATGGCGCCGGGCACGCCGGGCGAAGCACACCGCGTGCACAGTAACCTGCACGTCTATGACGGTGACCCAGCACTCGAGAACGATGGCAACCGACGCTCCTATCCGCAAGTCTGGTCGGCACCCGACTTCGACCCGACACAGGACAATCGCTATGGGTTTTTGTGGTCGCCCACCGAGCTCGTCTGGTGGGTGAATGGTCGTGAGATCCGGCGCGAACCGAACGTCCATTTCCACTGGCCGATGGCGCTCACGTTTACCGGCGAGATCCATCCGCGCTGGTTCGGGGTACCGACAACGCAGGAGTTGCCGTGCGCGATGACGATCGACTACGTCCGGTCGTGGCAGTGGCTCGATGCGGCGGATGGGGTAGGTACGCAGCCGGTGCGTGACGCGGGTCGCGGACGGTTGCGCGGAGGCGTCGAGTAATGCCGCGGTGGCGCAAGGCGCTTGCCTATCTGCGCGGCTGGCTCACGAGTTTGCGCCACTTTTCCCGCCCGGCGTGGGTCTGTCAGGTGGGGCGGGTCACGGTGGTACGCGATCGCGGCACGATTACGGTGGGCGAGCGTGTCTGGCTCTGGCCCGAGGTGAAGCTCGACGCGAGCGCGGTGGCGCGAACGGGTGAAGCGGCGTTGGTGATCGGTGATCGGGTGTCGATTGGTGACCGGACGCAGATCCATTGTGGCGAACGGGTGACGATCGGTGCGGGTACGCTGATCAGTTGGGATTGCGTGATCATGGATCGCGACTACCACGATCCGGACGGTGGTGTGGAGCGTACCGCGCCGGTGGTGATCGGCAAGGATGTCTGGATCGGCTGTCGCGCGATCATCCTCAAAGGGGTGACGATCGGCGACGGCGCGGTGGTTGGCGCGGGCAGCGTGGTGACCCGCGACGTGCCCCCGTGCACGTTGGTCGCAGGGAATCCGGCTCGGGTCGTTCGCCAACTGGGCGAACGGTAACCAAATGGTGCTGGGGAGGGGCGGAATGAATGACGCATTGGCCGCAGCATGGCGCACCGCGCAAGCACGTGTCGCGGTAACCGACGAATGGCGATCGTTTCCTTCCGAGGCGCTCGACCGGCAGTACTATCGACCGCTGACCGCACTGGCACAACGGGCGGCTGCTCCGCAAGTCACCTATGATGGGTTGCCGATCTACCGCCTGTTGCGTGCGGGGGAGCGGGCACTGCTTACCCAAGCGCTCGATCAGGCACGCCGATTCCTGCTGCAGTTGCGCGAACGCGACGACCGGACGCTATTGTTGCACGGGGTGAGCGGGCTGCCGTTGCCGCGCCGCTTCGCGTGGCTGCCAAGCGATCGGTGGGCGATGCCGAAACGGTTGCGGGATCTGGCGGCGGCGCTGAGCGAAGGGTTGCGCGAGATCGCCGCGCAGTTGCCCCACGTTTGGTTCGTAGACGAGATCGCGGTGGCCCAGCAGTTGGGTTATCGTGTGGCGAACCGCCCGATCGTGACGGGGCGCCCCTTTGCCGAGGCGCTCTTTCATCGGCGGCGCTTCGGTTTTGGTCTGGCGGGAACCTACCTGGAGGTGGTCCGTGCTTATGATCGGTTGCGGGGGGTGAAGGTGATCGCGGTCGACTTCGACAACACCTTGTGGGACGGGGTGATGGCCGAAGGGCCGGTGCGCCACTACCGCGACCGGCAAGCGCTGCTCAAACGGTTACAGGAAGGGGGGATTCTGCTCGTTGCGGTGAGCAAGAACGATCCTAAGGCGATCCGGTGGAACGAGATGGTGTTGCAGCCGGAGGATTTCGCCGTGTTGGCGATCGGTTGGGAACTGAAACCCACCACACTGGCCGAGATCGCGGCGCAGCTCAACCTTGGCCTCGATGCGTTCGTATTTCTCGACGACAATCCGACCGAACGGGGGTTGGTCGCCAGCCACCTTCCCCAGGTGCGGGTCTGGGACGCGTGCGACCCGGAAACGTGGCGCACGTTAGCTATCCTTCCTGCGTTGCCGTGGTATTCGCAAACGGCAGAGGCGCGGCAGCGCACCGCGATGTATCGGGTGCAGGCGCTGCGGCAACAGGCGGTGCGCGCCTACGGTGACCAGGGGAGCGACACAGCGGTGCTGGAAGCGTTGCAGCTGGAGATGCGGGTGCACCGCATGCGGGAGCCGGAGTTGGCGCGTGTGCATGAACTGACCGCCCGGACCAATCAGTTCAACACGACGACGATTCGCTACCGGTCCGAAGAATTGACCGACCCGGGGCGTCAGGTGTGGGTGGGGTATCTGCAAGACCGGTTCGGGGACTATGGGTTGGTGCTGGTGTGGCTGCGGGTGGTCGAAACCGCAGCAGACGACGAGGCGTAGCGTTCGCGTTTCCGATTTTTCTATTCAGGTGAGCGCCGCCAGCGCATGCGCGATTTGCGCTGCCGCTTCCTCCCAGTGGGGTTCGAGCATGAATGCATGCCCGGCGTCGGGTAGCGTATAGAGTGGCACGCGGTAGTGGCGTGCCGTGGCTTCGGCAAGCGGCAGCGGGATGATCTGGTCGTGCTCGGCGCCGAAAACTATCCAGGTGGTCGGGTGTTGGCGGTGGTGGCGGGGAAGCGCAAACGCGGTCATGTCCCAGAGCGCGCGCAGCGATTCGGGTTGCGACAGCGCAAGATAGCGGCGTAGCGCTTGCTCTTCCGGCAGGTGGTGAAAGAGCGCTTGCGCAAGCGCCCGGTAGTGGCCCGCTTTTTTGGCGAGAAAGCGGTTCATCTCCATGAGCGTTTGCGGGGTATGGGTGAGCAGATGCCAGAACGACGCAGCAAGGCCAGAGGGGGGGACGCTCGCCAGGAGTACGACCGCTGGGAATGCGCGCTTTTCCAACGCTTTTTGCGCCACGAACCCGCCCATCGAGTGGCCGAGTACGATCGGTGGCGCGGGGAGCTGTTCCGCGGCTTGCAGAAGGTCGGTGACGTAGTCACGGATACCCAAGAGATCGAAAGGTTTGTCGCTGCCCGATTCCCCATGGCCGGAGAGAGAGAGCGCCCAGGCGTCGAACCCGTGCGCAGCGAACCAGGGCAGGAAATGTTCCCAACACCAGGCGCCCGCGTAGGCGCCATGGACGAAAAGCAGGGGCGGGTGGCTCCGGGGACGGCCGTGTGGGGGTTCGTGGCGTAGTTCCAGGGTTCGGGACATCGGCAGACTCGGAGTTTATTGGGGGTGGGTTGGGGAGGCGGGTGAGCGGTTTGCGTGCGGGGTGCCGTCGGGGCGCGTCAGGGCTTTTCCGTTCGCGGCGATTGCCGCGATTCGGGCGGCACGAATCCGCTCGGCGATGCGGCGGGGGTCACCGGCCGCGCTTTGGGCGATCTTCGCGGTGGGAATGGCGCGCGCCGCAGTAAGCGCCTGTTCCCAAAGGGTGCGAACGGGCGCGTAATCGACGACCAAGGGGGGGCGCGCTGTGGCGTCGCATTCGCACGCGGCAAGGAGCTGCGCAAACCGCGCCGGGCGGCGCAATGCGTCGCACCGTTCCAAAACTTTGAGGCGCGTTGCCGGCCGCAGACGCCTTCCTTGGTGGATGAGACCGTGTTCGCGCGCTACCAGCACCGCGAGCGCGCGACAGTCGTTGGGGGCTTTCAGGCGTCGGCTCACCGTTTCGGCCAAACAGGCACCGCGGGCTTCGTGTCCGTAGTGGTGGGGTAGGATTTCGGCGGGTGTTGCGCCTTTGCCCAGGTCGTGCAGCAGCACCGCCCAACGCACCGCAAGAGGCAAACCTTGGCGGGCGCTGTTGCCAAGCGCGAGCAGCGTGTGGGTGCCGACATCCCCTTCCGGGTGGTAGCGTTCGGGCTGCGGCACACCAAAAAGCGCGGCGAGTTCGGGGATGAGCGCCTTAAGGGCGCCGGTCTCTTGCAAGAGTGCGATCATGCGTTGCGGCGCGGCTTCCATGAGGCCGCGCGCGAACTCCTGCCAGACCCGTTCGGGGGTGAGCGCGGCAAGCTCGCCGCTTTGGGCGATCGCCGCGATCAGTTCCCGGGTTTCCGGTGCGACGGTGAACGTGGTGAAGCGGGCCACGAACCGGGCGACGCGCAGCACCCGCAGCGGGTCTTCAACGAACGCGGGGCTCACGTGACGCAGGATCTGGCGTTCCAGGTCCGCTACACCCCCGTAGGGGTCGATGAGCGTGCCATCGGGCGCTACCGCGATCGCGTTGATCGTGAGGTCGCGGCGTGCCAAGTCGGCTTCGAGCGTGACGTCGGGCGCGGCGTAGCAGGTAAACCCTTTGTAGCCACGGCCACTTTTGCGCTCGGTGCGCGCCAGAGCATACTCTTCGCCCGTTTTCGGGTGAAGAAAGACGGGAAAGTCTTTTCCCACCGGTCGGAAACCGCGGGCAGCGAGGGCTTCCGGGGTGGCGCCGACCACGACCCAATCACGGTCATGGACAGGCAGCCCGAGGAGTGCGTCGCGCACCGCGCCACCGACGAGATAGACATCGAGCCCCGCGACCAAGGGGTCGGGGGGTGCGAGCTGCAAGCGGGCGCGCAGCGTTTCACGCGAAGGGGAAGGGGGCGGTAGCGCGGCCGGAGCAGCATTTGCTTCCGCGTCGTTGCGCACGCTGCCGGACGGTTCGGGAAGCGGTGGCACCATTTAGCCTGTATGGCGACGCCGCCACTCGGCGTAATGCGCGCGATAGGTGTCGTGCGCGAGGTATTCGGGCGCAATGGCTTCGAGTGCCGTCGGGGTGAGCCCAAAGGGAAGCGGCGAGCCGTCGACGACGTTGGGCACTTCGAGCGACCGCAGGTTGTCCGGGGTGAGCGGTGGATTGGGAAGAAGGGCCATGAGGCGCGCTTGCAGGAAGGCGAGGCGATCCGGCAACGCGATCACGGGACGCGGATGGCCGGAGAGGCGCGCGGCATAGTCGACGAGCGCTTTGAGGGTATAGACGCGCGGGCCACCCAACGGGTAGCTCTGTCCGATGCTTTCCGGCGTTTCCAGCGCGGTCAACATTACCGAGGCGACGTCGCCGACATAGACGGGTTGGAGTTTCGCGTCGGCTTTGCCGATGGGGAGTACCGGTGCCCAGCGGGCGAGACGGGCAAAGAGGTTGAGGAAGGAGTCGCCGGGGCCGAAGACGACGCTCGGGCGCAGGATCGTCCATTGGGTGGGGTTCTCGCTGCCTGCGGCGTCGAGCACGGTGCGGATCGCAGCTTCGCCTGCGGCTTTGCTGCGCAGATATTCGGATGGCGCAGTGGGCGACGCACCATTGGCGCTGATGTGGATGAAGCGCGAAACGCCAGCGTCGCGGCACGCGGTGGCGAGCCGTTTGGGCCATTCGACGTGCGCTTGGGCAAAATCGGGGCCAAACGGGGCGCCAGGGCGGGAGTGGAGGATGCCGACGAGGTTGACGACAAGATCCGCACCACGCACCAATGCGGTGAGCGCTGGCAAGGTACGTTCTTTGAGTTCGACCACTTCGGCGGTGGGAAGCAGCAAGAGGTTGCGCGCGTTTTGCCAGCGCCGGGTGGGGATGATGAGCCGCCAGCCGCGGGCGGTAAGGCGGTTTGCCAGGTGGCGGCCGATGAAGCCGGTGCCGCCAAAGAGGACTGCAGTGGGTTTGTGGTTCATTGTCTTCTCCCAGGATGTGTCGTTTCTTACCCTTACTGTAGCCGTTCGCTGAGCGCGGCGAGCTGCCGTTGCGCGTCGCCGTAGGGGACGAGCAGTCCACTCAGGGTTTTGGGGTTGCCCAAGCGGTGACTATAGACGACGGTATTGGCAAGCACTTTACGAATGTAGTCGCGCGTTTCCGCCAAGGGCAAGAGTTCGATGTAGCGTAACGCATCCAGGAGTGCGGCGTCCGAGGTCAAGTCGAGGCGCTGCCGCAAGCGGCCGATTCGACCTGGCCCCGCGTTGTAGGCGCCGGTGGCGAGCACGGGGTGGCCGTCGAGTTGTTCGGTCACGATGCGCAGGTAAGTGATCCCGAAACGGAGGTTGGTTTCCGGTTCCAGGAGTTGTTGCGGGTGAAAGCGGCGTTCGTTGCGTTGTTGCGCGACCCAGCGTCCGGTACTGGGCATCACTTGCATCAGCCCCAGCGCGCCGCTCGTCGAACGGGCGTCGGCGCGGAAACGGCTCTCTTGCCGCATCACGCCGTAGGCCCACGCAGGGTCAACCCCTTCCTGGTGGGCGGTGGCGAGCACCTGGGTGCGCCATGGGGTGGGGTAACGCAGCGCCCAGGCGTTGCGCTCCTGACTGCGTTCAAGCAGCCGGATCGCCAAATCGAAACGGCCGTCTTCCGCAAGAAGCGACGCGGCGACGCGCCTTTGCCACGCGGCACTTGCGGATTGCCAGCGTTGCGCGAGCAGGTCGACTTCTCGCTGCGCTTCGACCTCCCAGCTACGGGCCGCAAGCGCGCGAATCGCGGCAAGGTGGGGGTCGCGCGCAATCTGCGCACGTTGCTGAGCAGAAATGGGTGGGCCGTCGGTGATCGCAAGCGGTTGCCCGATCAGTTCGCCAGCGAGCAATCCCCAAAAATCGTCGTCTTGCGCCAACTCCCGAAACAGGGTTCTGGCTTCGTCTTTTTTACCCAGCGCTTTGAGCGTCCAGGCGCGCCAGAAACGCCATTGCCGTGCGTCCCTTTCGCTGGGCGGGAGCTGTTCGAGCAGGTGCCAGGTGGTGAGCCAATCTTCGGCTTGCAACGCGAGGCGGATCTGCCATTCGAGCGGTTCCACCCAGATCGGGCTGGCGGTGAGCTGCTTGGACCAGGTGCGGGCTTGGGGGGTGCCTAGGCTGGCGGCGACCACGAACGCAGCGCGGCGAACGGTTGCCGCAAGGGGTGGTGGCAGTTGGGCTGCTTGCTGCCACACGGTGATCGGGTCGTCGCGCGTTTGCGCGATCAGACGCGCGGCTGCGCGCACCGCAGGCGTGTCCGCAGCCGGAGGAAAGAGTGCGCGCCACGGCGCGGCAGCGTTTTCGCCTTTCAGGAAAAGGGTGACGAGGTAACGTTCGATCAGCGTGGCGTCGTTGACGAGACCGTTGGCCACGGCGTCGCGAAACGCAGCGCGGCACTCGTCGTTGGGTGATACCGTTTCGGCAAGGCGAGTAAGCACCGCTTCGCGCAGCGTGGCGGTTGCGGTGGGTTCGGTGTGTAGCCGTGCTTGAAGGAGCCAGCAGTGGGTGGTGGGGTCGTGCCGTTCCAGCGCTTCGAGATGGCGGCGGGCTTCGGTCCAGGCTTCCTGCGCGATGGCGTTTTGCGCGAGCGCCCGCCGGACACGCACCGCTGCGTCGGTGCCGGCGTGATCGGTCAGGAAGCGCGTGACGGTTTGGGGGTCGAGCGTTGCGTCGTCGCGTAGAATCTGCAGTGTCAGACGCCAGCTGGTGACCGTCGCGGCAAGGGGGCTTGTGCGGGTTTTGGGTTCGAGTGCCAACAGGGTGGCGAGGTCGCCTCGGGCGAACGCGGCGCGGGCTTGTGCCACTGCGTCGGTGGGTGGGGTGGGCCGGTCATGAGGACGCGCAGCCGCAGCAAGCATCGTGGGGGTGCCGATCAGCCAAACGATCAGCACGACCAGAGCAAACGAAGCGACGGAGCGGAACGCGTGGCGTGTGGCACTCATTAGGGCAACGAGGTGCAGGGACCGTGAACGACGAAACACGAACGATTGTACCCGATGGCGCGGATCGCGCGACGATTCGCCGCCATTTCCTGCGGCTACGGCGCGAATTGTCCCGTGAGGATTGGCAGGCGAAGAACGCGGCGTTGTGTGCCCATTTGGCGCAGTGGTGGACCCAGTGGGGCGCGCGGCGCACGCCGCGCTGGGTCGGGCTCTACTGGCCGATGAAGGGGGAGCCCGACGTGCGGCCAGTTTTCGCCGCGTGGCGTTGGCGCGCGCTTCCCGCCGCAGTCGCTCCTCATGCTCCTCTCGTTTTCCGTCCGTGGCAGGATGGGGCACCGATGATCGACGATTGCTACGGCATTCCAACGCCGGAGTGTGCCGAGACGGTTTGCCCTGAGGTACTGATCGTGCCGCTCGTTGCGTTCGATCGTCGAGGTTACCGGTTGGGTTATGGCGGTGGGTTTTACGATCGGACATTAGCGGCGTGGCGTGCCGAGGGGTGGCAGGGCATTGCGGTGGGGGTGGGGTTTGCGTTTGCGGCCCTTCCCGACCTGCATCCCGAAGCGCACGACGTGGCGATGGATGTGGTGGTGAGCGACGCCGGGGTGGTGTTGGACCGCAGCGAAGGGGTTCGACGCTAGCGGCCTACCCTTTAGTGCGCGGGTGGCTCCGTGTGTCACGCTAGCCCGCCGCCAAAAAGAGCGCGTACGCTGGATTGTGGGTCTCTTCTACCCATTCGTACCCCAGGCGGTCGAGGAACGCGCGGAATTCCACCTCTTCTTCGGGTGGGACCTGCATCCCGGCGAGCACACGGCCGTAGTCGGAGCCATGGTTGCGGTAGTGGAAGAGGCTGATGTTCCAGTCGGCGCGAAGCTCCGAGAGGAATTTCATCAGCGCGCCGGGACGCTCCGGGAAGACGAAGCGGTAGAGGCGCTCGTTGCGGATGTGGGGAGCGCGGCCGCCCACCATATAGCGGACGTGGGTCTTCGCCAGTTCGTTGTCGGTGAGGTCGAGCGCGCGCAATCCAGCGGCTTCGAGCTGCTGGATCAGGCTGGCCACTTCGTCGCGGTTGTGGATGGTGACGCCGACGAAGATGTGCGCTTCGTTCGGGTCGGCGAAGCGGTAGTTGAATTCGGTGATGTTGCGGTGGCCCAGGAGTTGGATGAACGCTTTGAACGAGCCCGGCCGTTCCGGGATGGTCACCGCCAACACCGCTTCGCGCTGCTCACCCAGTTCGGCGCGTTCGGCAACGAAGCGCAGGCGATCGAAGTTCATGTTCGCGCCCGAAGCGACCGCAACCAGGGTTTGACCGGTGACCTGGTGGGTGCGTGCCCAGGTTTTGAGCCCCGCCACCGCGAGTGCGCCAGCCGGTTCGAGGATCGCGCGCGTCTCTTCGAACACGTCTTTGATCGCGGCGCAAATTTCGTCGTTGGAGACGACCACCATCTCATCGACATACTGGCGGCAGAGGCGGAAAGTCTCTTCGCCCACCTGTTTGACCGCGGCGCCGTCGGCAAAGAGGCCGACTTGCTCCATCGCGATCCGTTCGCCCGCAGCAAGGGAGCGGGTCATCGCGTCGGCGTCTTCCGCTTCGACGCCGATCACGCGAATATCGGGGCGCAGCGCTTTGAGGTAGGCGGCAACGCCAGCGATCAGGCCGCCGCCGCCCACGCCACAGAAGACGGCGTGTAACGGCTCCGGGTGCTGCCGCAAGAGCTCCATGCCGATGGTCCCTTGGCCAGCGATGACGTCAGGGTCGTCGAACGGATGCACGAACGTGAGTTGTTCTTCTTTGGCAAGCCGCAGCGCGTAGGCGTAGGCGTCGGAGTACGATTCGCCTGCGAGCACCGCTTCTCCACCCCGCGCGCGGACCGCTTCGACTTTGATGAGCGGGGTGGTGGTGGGCATTACGATCACCGCGCGCACCGGTTTGCCGCGCCGTTCGCCGATGGTTTTGGCGGCAAGCGCGACACCTTGCGCGTGGTTGCCGGCGCTGGCGCAGATCACGCCACGGTCGAGCTGTTCTGCGGAGAGATTAACGATCTTGTTGTATGCGCCGCGCAGTTTGAAGCTGAAGACCGGTTGCAGGTCTTCGCGCTTGATCCACACCTGGTTGCCGGTGCGGCGGCTCAGCGTCGGCGCAAACTGCAGCGGGGTTTCGCGCGCGACTTCATAGACGCGCGCGGTGAGGATCCGTTTCAGGTAGTGGGTGGCGTCAAACATCGTCGTGCCTCTTGTTCGAGCAGTTTTTCGTGGCGAGCAAGGAACTCTTGGGTCGAATCGATCCCGCGCAGTTTGAGGACGAAGTTGCGCACCGCAGCTTCGAGAAGTACGGCCATGTTGCGCCCCGGCGCAACGGGCAAAGTGACGCGCGGAACCGCAACGCCGAGGATCTCTTGGTTCTCTTCTTCCATTTGCAGCCGCGGCAACGGGGTGGTTTCCGGGCTGAGGCGCTTGAGGTGGGTGATGAGGCGCAGGCGCATCTTGCGCCGTACCGCGGTTTCGCCGAAGATGGTGCGGATGTCGAGGAGTCCCAGTCCCCGGACTTCGAGGTAGTTTTGCAGCAGTTCCGGGCAGCGCCCTTCGAGTTCGTAGGGGGAGATGCGGGCCACTTCCACCGCGTCGTCGGCAACCAGCCCGTGGCCGCGCGTGACCAGTTCCAGTGCCAGTTCCGATTTGCCCGTGCCCGCTTCACCGGTGATCAGTACCCCAACGCCCAGCACGTCCATCAGCACGCCGTGCAGAATCGTCCGTTCGGCGAGCATGCGCGCGATCTTCAAGCGGAAGCGGTCGATCACTTCGGCGGCAGGGCGTGGCGAGGTAAGGAGCGCAATGTCGTAACGGCAGCACAGCTCTTCGAGCACGTGGGGAACGGTGCTGCCGTCGGCGACGATGATCGCGGGCGGGCGCGCCGCGGTGATTTCGGAGAGGACGTAGCGGATTTTTTCGTTGGGTTGCTTCGCGGACCACGCGAGTTCGGCCGAGCCGACCACTTGCAGGCGTTCGGGGTGGATCAGGTTCAGGTGGCCGACGAGGTCGGCCGGCCAGATGTGGGTGTCGGTGACCCGCACCGTGCGCGTGAGGTCCCCACAGCGGTGCACGAGCGCAAGCGGCTCTGCTAACGCCGCAACGAGCGCCGCGACGGTGGTTTCGCGCACGGCCATCGCGGCGCTCCTTACGCGCGAAACGCGGCGCGCAACGCTTCTGGGGTTTCGGCCGAAAGGATCGCTTCGCGCACCTCTGGACGACTGAGCCGCTCGGCGAGCTCCGAGAGGATTTCCAGGTGCGTTTCTGTGGCTTGTTCCGGCACGAGGAGCGCGACGACGATCGTGACCGGCTGGTTGTCGACGGCGTCGAAGTCTACCGGTTGCGCCAAACGCAGGATCGCGATGCGCGGTTCGGTTAGCCCCGGAACCCGGGCGTGGGGGATCGCGATGCCTTCTCCGAGCCCGGTCGAGCCGAGCCGTTCGCGTTCGATCAGCGCGGCAAAGAGCTTACCTGCGTCACACCCTTGTTCCGCGAACGCTTCGGCAACCTTTTCCAACACCCGCTTTTTGCTCGATGCGTCGACATCGAGCCGTACCTGTGCGGTAGCGATGAGCGATGCAAGCAGATCCATTGTCGTCGTCATTCGGCATCAGGCGCCGCCGGGCCGTTGTGGTGGTTGGTAACGATCTCTTTGTGCTTGCGTACTTGCCGGTCGAGTTTGTCGATCATCGCATCGATCGCGGCGTAGAGGTCGGCGCCGACCGCGTGCGCGTGGATGTCCTTGCCTTTGACGTGTAGCGTGCACTCCGCTTTTTGTTCGTTCTTTTCGACCGACAGGATGACATGGCAGCTGGTGACGTGGTCGAAGTGGCGGATGACATGCTCGAGCTTTTCGCGGGCGTATTGTTCGAGCGCTTCGGTGACTTCGACGTGACGACCCGTGATGTTGAGGTTCATGGAACGGTTCTCCTGAAGTGGTATTAGAGCCTTTTTCGCAATTTCGCTGGCGGAATCGAAAGTGAATCGCGGTATTTTGCCACGGTTCGGCGGGCAATCACAATGCCTTCGGCAGCGAGTCGATCGGCGATCGCGGTATCGGAAAGGGGGCGATGGGGGTCTTCGGCGGCAATCAGTGCGCGAATCCGGCTTTTGATCGCGGCGGCCGAGGTGGCGTCGCCGTCGTCGGTGGCGAGCGCTGCGCTGAAAAAGGTTTTGAGTTCGAAGAGGCCGTTCGGAGCGAGCAGGTATTTGCCGGCGACGACGCGGGAAATGGTCGATTCGTGCAGCGTGAGCGCCTCAGCCACGGTTTTGAGGGTGAGCGGCTGCAAGGCGCGTTCGCCGTAGCGGAAGAAATCGGCCTGGTGGTCGACGATCGTCTGCCCGACGCGCAGCAAAGTGAAAGCGCGCTGGTGGAGCTGTTTGACGAACTGCTTCGCTTCGGCAAGCCGAGTTCGCCACGCTTCCGGGCTCTTGCGCCCGATCGACGCTTGATAGAGCGGCGAGACGACCACGCGCGGGTACGCCGCCGGGTTGAGGTCGACGCGAAAACGATCTCCCTCTGGGGTGACGATCAGGTCGGGTATGACGGTGGGCGCCGTTTCGGTGCTGAATCGGCGCCCCGGTTTGGGGTCGAGCGATTCGACGAGCGCGATCGCCGCTTTGAGTTCCGCTTCGCTGCAGCCCAGGGTTTTGCGTAACCCGGCGTAGTCGCGTTTGGCCAAGAGTTCAAGTGCGTCGCGCACGAGGCGCTCGGCGAGGGTGCGTTCGGGTGACGCCGGGCGTTCTGCCAGTTGCAGTAAGAGACATTCGCTGAGTGAGCGCGCACCGACCCCTGTGGGGTCGAAGCGCTGCAATACTTTGAGCGCGACTTCCAGGGTTTCGGTATCGGCGGGGGGATCGACCCATTGGGCGATTTCCGCCAGCGGCGCGCAGAGGTAGCCGTTGTCGTCGAGCGCCTCGATCAACAGCAGGACGTGTTGCCGTACCGTTTCGGGAAGAAGCGTGAGTTCGGCTTGGGCGGTGAGGTGTTCGGTGAGCCCCTCGGGCGCGACGGCGGTTCGGTAAGGGTCGAACGGCTCGTCTTCCGGGGCGATTCCCGGGGTGACCCCTTCCCAGTAGGCGTCGTATGGGGTGTCATCGGGTACGGATTCGCTCGCTTCGGCGGGCGGGACGGTTGCTTCGACGCGTTCGGTGTCGTTCGGCGCCGCTGGGGTGGCTCCTGCGTGGGTCACTTCGGCGCCGGTTGTCGCGGTTTCTTCCCATTCGTCGGCGCGGATCAGGAACGGATTTTGTTCGAGCGCTTCTTCGATCGCCTGGCGGAGTTCCGCAGCAGGTAGGGTGAGGAGGTGCAGCGACTGCTGCAGTTGCGGCGAGAGGGTGAGCGACGTTTGTGGTTTGAGGGCAAGCCCCGTGCCTAGCGTTTTCATAGGCGGAACTGTTCGCCGAGATAGACGCGGCGGACTTCGCTGTGGGCAACGATCTCGTGCGGGGTTCCGGAGGCGATCACTTGGCCGTCGGCGAGGATCGACGCGCGGTCACAGATCCCGAGCGTTTCGCGCACGTTGTGGTCGGTGATGAGCACCGACACACCTCGGCTTTGCAGGAAGCGGATGATCCGTTGGATTTCGAGGACCGCGATCGGGTCGACTCCGGCGAAAGGTTCGTCGAGGAGGATGAGCCGCGGGTCGGTCGCGAGCGCGCGCGCGATTTCGAGCCGTCGCCGTTCGCCACCGGAGAGGGCCACACTGGGTTGATCGGCCAGGTGGGCGATCCCCAGCTCTTCGAGGAGCGCCATTTCCCGCTGGGCGCGCTGCGGCGCGGGAACGCCGTGCAATTCCAGTACCGCACGGATGTTCTCCCGAACGGAGAGTTGACGGAAGATGCTCGCCTCTTGTGGTAGGTAAGCGAGCCCGTAGCGGGCGCGGCGGTGGATGGGCAGGTGGGTGATGTCGTGCTCCGAGAGCTGGATGCGCCCTTCGTCAGCGCGAATGAGCCCGACGATGAGGTAGAAGCAGGTGGTTTTGCCCGCGCCGTTCGGTCCCAGCAAGCCGACGATCTCGCCGGGCGCGACGGTCAAAGAGACCCCATCGACGACGGCGCGTGCGCCGAAACGCTTGCGCAGGTTTTCGACGATCAAGAGCGACATGGTTTCAGACATCCGGTGGCAGCGCCACGTCTTCGGGCGGGTCGGAGAGGAGCGCGCGGATCGTCTCCCACGAAAAGCCGCGCGCTGCCAGAAAGCGGGCTTGCTTCTGCCACGCCTGCGGGGTCGTGGGCGGGGATCGGAATTTCTTGCGCCAGACCGCAGCGGCGCGTTCGCGCTCGTCACCCAGTTCGGCTTCGGTTTCAGCGAGCGCCTGCGCGACGTCCGCGTCGCTCACCCCACGGGCGTGGAGCCGGTAGGCAATCGCGCGGTTGCCTTGCCGTTCGGCGAGCCGTCGGGCATGGAGCGACGCAGCGCGCCGGTCGCTCAAAAAACCGTGCCGTTCGGCGCGTTCCAGCAGTTCCGCTACGGTCTCCTCCGCTATCCCGCGCCGCGCGAGCGCCGCGGCGAGTTCGGCACGCGTGTATTCGCGGCGGGCCAAGAGGCGCAGCGCGATCGACCACGGTGACGCGCTCGTGTGTGCGGAGGCGGAACGAACGGGGCTCATGCCGCTGGGTCACGAGTGGCGAAAGCGGGCGGCATCCGTTCAGGTCGCCGTCGCATCACTGGGTTCGGCTGCTGCACCATCCTGGGGAGCCGTGCTCCCTTGTGGCAGAGCGTCTGGCGCAGGCAACGGGGGCAGCCCGACCGCGGCGCGGATGCGGTTTTCGATCTCCCGCGCCAGCGCCGGGTTTTGTTTCAGGAATTCGCGGACGTTGTCTTTGCCTTGCCCTAGCCGCTGTCCTTCGTATGCATACCACGCGCCGGTTTTGTCGACGATTTTGTATTGCACGCCGAGGTCGATGATCTCCCCTTCGCGCGAAATCCCTTCGCCATAGAGGATGTCGAAACTCGCCTCTTTGAAGGGCGGAGCCACTTTGTTCTTCACCACTTTGACGCGGGTCTCCGACCCCAGCGCTTCGTCGCCCTTTTTGATCGTGCCGGTTTTGCGGATGTCCAGGCGCACGCTCGCGTAGAATTTGAGCGCGTTGCCACCGGTGGTGGTTTCGGGGTTGCCGAACATCACGCCGATCTTCATCCGGATCTGGTTGATGAAGATCACCATCGTATTGGTGCGGGCGATGCTCGCGGTGAGTTTGCGCAGCGCCTGGCTCATGAGGCGCGCCTGCAACCCGGGTAGAGAGTCGCCCATGTCACCCTCGATCTCCGCTTTCGGGGTGAGCGCCGCGACCGAGTCGATCACGATCACATCGACGCCGCCGGAGCGGACCAACATGTCGGCGATCTCGAGCGCTTGCTCACCCGTGTCGGGCTGCGAAACCAACAGTTCGTCGATTTGAACGCCCAGTTTTTTCGCATACTGCACGTCAAGCGCGTGTTCGGCGTCGATGAACGCCGCTACGCCGCCCAGTTTTTGCGCTTCGGCGATCACGTGCAACGTCAAGGTGGTCTTGCCCGAGGATTCGGGGCCGTAGATCTCGATCACACGACCGCGCGGCAAGCCGCCGATACCGAGCGCGATGTCGAGCCCCAACGAGCCGGTGGAGATCGCTTCGATGTTGCGTTCGACGCGGTCTTGCCCCAGGCTCATCACCGCCCCTTTGCCGTACTGCCGTTCGATCTGCGCGAGCGCCGCCTGTAGCGCTTTGCGTTTTTCTTCGTTCATCACGGGTTCCTGTCGCAATTTTGGTATCGCAGCAATGGTAGCGCGTGGGGCGGGTGCGTGCAAGCACCCAGCTATTGACTTTATGGTCATTTTTTCAGATACTGGCGATCAAGCCAACAAGGGAGTTTGCAGCGAATGAGCATAGGGAAGAAGCGCGGCGCGACGCAGGGCGAAGGGGTACCCGATGCGCTGCGGGCATCGTCGCGACCGATGTCGTCCTTACTGCGGTGTGTCGTGTGGGTGTTTGCCGCAGCGTCGGTATGGGGGCCGCTCGGGAACGCGGCGCAGGCCGAGCAAACGGCGTCGAAGCCGACGGCAGCGGCGGGCAAGGCGTCGCAACCGTTGCCGACGGTGGTCGTGGTGCGCGCGGTTCGCGAAACCGTCGTGGTCGAAACCGACGTCCCGGGGCGGCTTGCCGCAAGCCGCAAAGCCGAGGTGCGCGCGCGGGTGGAAGGGATCGTCGAAGCGCAACGCTACCGCGAAGGGAGCGAAGTGCAGGCGGGGCAGACCCTCTTTGCGCTCGACGACCGCCCCTACCGTGCTGCGCTTCAGGCGGCCGAAGCGCTCGTTGCGCAGCGGCGGGCCGAGCTGAAGCGGCAAGAGGCGCTGGTGCGCCAAGGGTTCGCTTCGCCCCAGACGCTCGACGTGGCGCGCGCCAATCTGGCGGCCGCCGAGGCGCAAAAGACCCAAGCGGCGCTCAATCTCGAATATGCCAAAGTGCCCGCGCCGATCGCCGGACGGGCGGGACGCGCACTGGTGACCGAGGGGGCGCTCGTCGGGCACGGGGAGGCGACGCTGCTCACGACGATCGAGGTGCTCGACCCGATCCATGCGTTGATTACCGAACCGCAGGCGCAGTGGTTGGCGCGGCGCACGCTCGCGCATCTGCCGCCCCCCCGCTTGGTGATCGACGATGCGGTGGTCGCGATGGGCGAATGGATCGTTTCGGATGCTGCGGTCGACCCGGCAACCGGGACGGTGACGTCGAAAGTGGCGTTTCCCAATCCCGATCGACGGTGGTTGCCTGGGATGTTCGTGAAGGTCCGGGTGCCGGTCGCGGAGCGCGAAGCGGTGGTGGTACCGCAACGCGCGCTGGTTTCCAATAGCGCCGGGCTCTTCGTCTGGGTAGTTGCCGACGGGCAAGCGCGGCTGCAACCGGTAACGCTGGGTGGATTTTCGGGGGAGAACGTCGTCGTTGCTTCGGGCCTGAACGGGGGCGAAGCGGTGGTGGTTTCCGGCCAGGCGCGGCTGCAGCCGCCGGGTGGGCCGGTGACGGTGCAGGAGTGAAACGATGGCGCGCTTTTTCGTCGACCGGCCCGTCTTCGCAGCGGTCATCGCGCTCTTGATCACGCTTGCCGGGGCATTGGCGCTCGTCAATTTGCCGGTGGCGCAATACCCGGCGGTGGCGCCGCCGCAGGTGGCGTTTACCGTGACCTACCCGGGGGCGTCCGCCAAGACCGTCGAAGACAACGTCCTCAAGGTGCTCGAACAGGAGATGAACGGGATCGAAGGGCTCCTCTACATGGAGTCGAGCGCCGAACTGGGGCGCGGGACGCTCACCCTCACCTTCGAAACCGGTACCGACCCGGAATTGGCGAGTGTCGAAGCGCAGAACCGCTACCGTCGGGTCGAGGCGCGGTTGCCCGACGAGGTGAAGGCGCGGGGGGTAACCGTGACCAAACCGCAGCGCAACTGGTTGATGATCGTCGCGGTGAATGCGCCGCAAGGCGGCTATTCGGCCGTCGACCTCGGTTCGATCGTCGCCGCGCAGGTCCTCGACCCGATCCGACGTGTTCCTGGGGTTGGAGAAGCGGTGCTCTTCGGGACCGAATACGCGATGCGGATCTGGCTCGACCCCGACCGGCTCCGTGCGTTCGGGTTGACGCCCTTAGCGGTGGCGAACGCGATCCGCGCGCAGAACGTCGATTTGGCGTTGGGCGAAATCGGCCAACTGCCTGCGGTGCCGGGGCAGCAGATCAACGCGATCCTCACCGCGCAAGGGAAACTGACCACGCCGCAGGCGTTTCGGCAGATCATCGTCCGCGCCGAACCGAACGGTGCGCAGGTTCGGTTGGGTGATGTCGCAGAGGTCGAGCTCGGCGCCGACAGTTACGACGTGGTGGCGCGGCTCAATCAGGCGCCGAACGCCGCGATCGGGATCCGCACCGCGCCGGGTGCCAATGCGCTGGAGGTGGCGAACGCGGTGAAAGCGCGGATGCGCGAACTCGAACCCTTCTTGCCCCCCGGCGTCCAGTGGGAGGTGCCGTACGACACCAGCCGCTTCGTCGAGATCTCGATCCGTGAGGTGGTGAAGACGCTCGTCGAGGCGGTGGTGCTGGTGTTCCTGGTGATGTGGCTCTTTTTGGGTAACCTGCGCGCGACCTTGATCCCGATGGTGACGGTACCGGTGGCGCTCGCGGGCGCTGTGGCGGTGCTGTGGCTCCTTGGCTATTCGATCAACGTGCTCACCCTTTTTGCGATGGTGCTCGCGATCGGGATCTTGGTCGACGATGCGATCATCGTGGTGGAAAACGTCGAACGCCATCTGGTCGAAGAGGGGTTGTCGCCGCGCGAAGCGACGGTGGTGGCGATGCGTGAGATCTCCGGCGCGGTGATCGGCGTTTCCGCAGCGCTCATTGCGGTGTTCGCGCCGCTCCTCTTTTTCGGGGGGTCGGTGGGGGTGATCTACCGCCAGTTTGCGGTCACTCTGATCGCGACGATGGTCTTTTCGGCGTTTCTGGCGTTGTCGCTCGCCCCGGCCCTTGCCGCGGCGTTCCTTCGTGCGCCGAAGCGCCACCAACCGCGCGTGTTCGACCGCTTTTTCTTCTGGTTGCGGGATCGCTTCGGCGCCGCGACTGCTGCGATCGTGGTGCGCCCCGTGCGTTGGCTGCTGCTCTATGGGGCGATCGTTGCCGCTGCGGGGTGGCTCTTCGTGAAGTTGCCGACGGCGTTCCTGCCCGACGAAGACCAAGGGTATATCATCGCGGTGGTCCAATTGCCCGCTGGCGCCACGCGCGAACGCACCGAAGCGGTGTTGAGCGAAGTCGAACGCTTTTACCTGGCGCAGCCCGAGGTGGCGCGGGTGGTCGGGGTGCTCGGCTTCTCTTTCTTCGGGCGCGGGCAAAATACCGCGATTGCGTTCGTGCCGCTCAAACATTGGGACGAACGGCCCGAGGCGAGCCAGAGCGCGCAGGCGCTCGTTGCCCGTACCTACCGCGAACTGGCGCCGCGGCTACCCGACGCGCTCATTGTTGCCGTCAACCCGCCACCCATTCCCGAACTCGGTGCGGTGGGCGGTTTCGATTTCCGGTTGTTGGACCGCACCGGCACGGAGCGCGCCGGTCTGTTGGACGCGCGCAACCGGCTGCTTGCCGCGGCAGCGCAAGACCCGCGGCTCTTCGGCGTGCGCCCGGAAGGGCAGGAACCGGCGCCTGCGGTGCGTTTGGCGATCGATCGCGAGCGGGCGGCGGTCTACGGGATCGACCAACAGACGCTCAACGAGACGTTGGCGATGACGCTCGGCACCGCGTACCTGGGGGACTTTCTCATGGACGGGCGTGTGCGGCGGGTGCAGATGAGCGCCGCGCCATCGTGGCGCGCAGCGCCCGAAACGGTGTTGCAGCTCCCGATCATGGGGCGGCAAGGGCAGGTGACGACGCTGGCGGCGATCGCCTCGGCGCAGTGGGAAACCGCTCCGCCGCGGCTCGATCGGTTCAACGGAGTGCCGTCGGTGAAGATCGGCGGGCAGGCAGCCCCCGGCGTCTCTTCGGGCGAGGCGATGGCGGCGATCGCTGCATTGGCGCGCGCGGTGTTGCCCGCTGGCTACGACTTTGCCTGGGCGACCACCTCATACGAAGAGCAGTTGGCCGGTGCGCAAGCGCCGCTCCTTTTCGTCGTCGCGGTGGTGGTGGTCTATCTGGCGCTTGCGGCGCTTTATGAGAGTTGGCGCACGCCTGCGGCGATCCTTCTCGTGGTGCCGTTTGGCGTGTTGGGCGCCGCCAGCGCGGCGTTGTGGCGGGGGCTTCCTAACGACGTCTTTTTCAAGGTGGGCTTGATCGTGATGATCGGTCTATCGGCGAAGAACGCGATCCTGATCGCCGAATTCGCGCGCCAGCGCGAAGCGCAAGGGCAGTCGCGGCTTGCTGCGGTGGTCGAGGCGGCGCGGTTGCGGCTGCGGCCGATTCTGATGACGTCGCTTACCTTCATCCTTGCGGCGGTGCCACTTGCGCTCTCCAGCGGTGCGGGGGCTGCGAGCCGCCACGCGGTCGGCACCGGTGTGGTTGGGGGGATGGTTGCCGCAACCTTTTTGGCGATCTTCTGGGCGCCGCTCTTTTACCGCTTGGTCGCGTCGCGCCCGGCAAGCCAGGTTGTGGCGAATTCGGCAGCCGGAGCAGGGCGGCCGTAACGCCACCCTTGATGCAGAAGCGAGGGGAACGGGGCGAGCGCCGCGGCACAGGCGTCGTCCTCGACCCCTTCGGCGACGACGCGCAGCTCAAAGGTTTCGGCAATCGAGATGATCGCGCGCACGAGCCGGAGTCCTTCGGGGTGTTCGCCCAAGCGGCGGATGAAGCGCTGGTCGATCTTGAGTTCATGCACCGGGAGATCGTTGAGGTAGGCAAGCGACGAATAGCCGGTACCGAAGTCGTCGATCGCCCATTGCACCGCGTATTCGCGGGTGAGGGTGCGCATCTGCGCGATGGCCTGTTCCGGCGCGCTGATCAAGATGTTTTCGGTGATTTCGAGCGTCAAGCGGCTGCCCGGCCATCCGCTTTCGGCAAGCGCCGCAGCCAACTGCGGCGGGAAATCGCCTGAGACGAGCTGACGTGGCGAGAGATTGACCGAGATCGTTCCGGCAAAACCGCGCTCGCGCTGCCACGCTGCGGCTTGCCGCGTGGCTTCCCGCAATACCCAGTTGCCCAAGGTGACGATGAGGTCGCTCTGCTCCGCCAGCGGAATGAACTCGGCGGGCGAAATCGGCCCCAGTTCGGGGTGGTGGAAACGGACGAGCGCTTCTGCCCCTGCCAGCGTGACGCCGTTTTTGAGTTGCGGTTGCCAGACCAGCGCGAGACCGGGCGCGTCGGGGGTCGTGAGCGCACGTTGCAGCGCCTCCAAAATCGCCATCTGGCGCATGAACTGTTGCGCGTCTTGGGCGTCGTACCAGGCAAAGGGCAGATCGTCGCGCTTTGCGCGCGCGAGCGCCAACGACGCCGCGGCGATCGCGTCGCTCGCGCTGGTGAATGCTGCAGTGAGACACACGGCACCTAAACGCCACACCACCGGGGTTTGGTTGGGCCAGTTGGGCGCGCGTGGCTCGGGCAGCACCAGTTCGTTGGGAAGGCACGCCCGCAGTTGCGCCAACCGTGCGGTCGCGGCGGTTTCGGCCCAATCGGAGGTGGGCGCGGTCGCGCGCGGTCGCATGAGCGGAATGAGGAGTGCGAACTCGTCTGCGCCCAACCGCGCGACCACAGATTCCTGGTCGAAAAGTTGGTGGGTGCATCGAGTGAGGGCGCGTGCCGCCGCTTTGAGCAGCGCATCGCCCGCCGCGCTGCCGTAGCGGTCGTTGAAGCGGCGAAACCCTTTGAGGTCGATCGCGACCAACAAACCCGCCTCCCTTTCGGGCGATTGGTGGCACCGTTTGAGTTGGTGCGCGACCGATTCGGTAAACGCGCTGCGGTTCAGCAGTTCGGTCAGCAGATCGTGCGATTCGGCGAAAGCGATCCGTTCGGCCAGGGCCTTTTCGCGCGTGGCATCGAATTCGATCGCGATATAGTGGGTGGTTGTGCCGGTGTCGTCGCGCACCGGTGTGATCACCGCCGCTGCGATGTAGGTTTCGCCGTTCTTGCGGCGGTTGATCAATTCACCTTGCCAGGTTTCGCCACGCGCGAGCGTTTCCCATAGCGAGCGGAAGACCCCATCGGCGGTTCGCCCCGACTTGAGGAAACGCACGTTCTTCCCGCGTACCTCGTCGAGGGAATATCCGGTGGTATGGGTGAACGCCGGGTTACACCACAGCAGATTTGCTTGGGCGTCCGTAATGACAATCGCGGCTGGGCTGGTTTCGAGGGCACGGGCAAGCAAGCGAAGCTCGCTGTGCTGTGCGGCAATTTGGGCATAGGCACGCGCGATATGCACTGCCAGTTCGCTATATTCGCGGGGTTGGGGTAGCGCGGCGATCTGAGCGAACCGTTCGTGCGCTTGGGGCGCTGAAGGGTCGGTTTCGGCAAGCGCGTGCGTGAGCTGCTTGAGTGGGATAAGGATCCGGCGCTGCGCCCAAACGCCGGTGGCGGCGAAAAGGAGTAAGAACGCGAACAGGAGCGGCATCCCTTCCGCTAGGGCGGTGTTGCGTGCGGCAACCGTGCGGGGCGTGAGGTCGTACCACAACACGACGGTGCCCTCTCCCGTTGCTGGTTTACTGGTAGGCGGTAATGCCCAACGGGCGAACGCAGCCAACTGGTGATCGCCGTTACGGACGATCCAGAAAGGCGCGGTTTGGGTGCGAAACCGTTGCCACAATGCGGCAAGCTGAGGGGTTTGCCGGGTGAAGGCATGGCCCGCCCAGCGGGGATCATGGGCAACGAGAATCGTTCCCGCACCATCGAGAATCGCTGCCGTTCGGTATCCGACGTGCGTCAAGTGCCGTTGCAGCTCCTGGCGGAGCAGATCGTGTTGTCCTGGCCAGAGGGTTTCCGCCAAACGAACGATTTGCGCCAACTCGTCGAGCAGGTACGCTTCGCCTTCTTCTCGAGCCTTTGCAGCAGCAAACCAGAATACCCAGCCCACCCAGAGGGCGACGCTGACCACCAACACCACGAACTGCACGAGCGCTGCTTCCCATTGGGCGCTCAGGCGTTGCCGCGGTGTCGTGGTGGAAGGGGGGGTCTGTTCGAGCATCATCTGGGGCTTTCGGTACAGGGGGGAAGCACCGCAACAGAGGTGGGCAGTGGCGGTTGTTCCGGCGGGAGTGGGAACCCGGCCGCGGTCAAGATCGACCACAAGGCGGCTTGCTCGGTGCGCAAACCGGTGCGGAGCTTTTCTTGGTTCGCGGCGCAATCGAGCAGACGGATTCCAGAAAAGAGGGCAGGAACGGCGTCGGGGGCAACCCCCAGGTAGGGAGCGAGCGCCTGCGCGGTTTCGTCGGGATGGTGGCGCCAGGCGTTCAGCGCCGAAAACCACTCAGAAATCAATATCTTGAGTGATGCCGCGGCAGAATCGAGTACGTCACTGCGCGCCACGATTACGTCGAGAATCAGCGGCGGCAGGCGGCTCGAATCGATGAGCGGGACGGCGCCCAACGCGCGGAGTTGGCTCGCGAACGGTTCGAAGGTGACCGCGGCGTCGATCTGCCCTGCTTGCCACGCGGCAACCTGATCGGATACCGGAATCGCCACCGTATTCTCCCACGAAAGCGGTAGGCCCAGCGCCTGACGCGCCAATGCGTAGGTGATGGCGCCCAAACCGGTGTGCGCCACTGCAATGCGTGCCGAGGCGAAGCGCTCCGGCGTGGTGAATCCTTCCCGGACGAGCACCATGTCGGCGCCGTGGGAGACGTCGAGCAACCCGATCACCGTGAGCGGGGTGCCGAGTGCCGCTTCGCGCAGCGCCAGGTCGAGCGTAAGCAGCGCCACATCAGCGCGGTGAAAGCGGAGGAGGAACGTGGTTTCCGCGTCGCCTGCGGTCGGGATCCAGCGGATCGCAGCATTGTCTGCGACGCGCCAGCGCAACAGGTCGCAAGCAGGAAAAGACCATGTTGCCACTTTCAACGGTGGCGTGGGCGCGCAACTGGTAATGAGCGGCACGAGCGCCAGGGCGGTGCTGTGACGTAGGAACGCACGGCGTGAAACTCTGAACAACGAAGTGCTCCGCACAACTCTATCCATAATTCTATTCCCGACACACGCTGTGTCAATTGCTGCAGCTGCGCGGTCACCACCGAGTGGCTCAACCGCTGCGATGCTGCCATGCGCTCCTTGCGGTATGCCACTGGGCTACGTCGGCTGCAGCGAGCGCGTCGAGATCGGCAGGGGTGGCGCTTGGGTCCTCGACCCATTCGCGCAGCCGCGGTCCGCCGTTGATGAGGTCGATCGCCAACCGTTCGGTTTCGAATTCGTACGCAAAGGCACGCCATAGCGGCGCGTCGGGCCAGAGGCGACGGATCGCTTTGAACGCGAGCGCAACGAGCCGCCACGGACGGAAGTGCGCTGGGTCGAAAACGGGCGGTTCGGTGTGGATCATCACGCCGCCGCATCGCTCGCCAGCGTGTTTGTGAAAGGTGGGCTCGAACCAGATCGGGCGCAGGACGCAGCCAGCGAGCCATTCGGGCGCGAGCCGCGCCATTTCGGCAAGCAGCCGCTCCGGATCGAGCCACGGCGCGCCAAAACATTCGAGCGGTCGCGTCGTGCCCCGTCCTTCCGAGAGGGTGGTGCCTTCGACCATCACCGTGCCCGGGTAGCAGCGCGCCATCCACGGCGTGGGGGCGTTGGGGCTGGGTGGGATCCAGACGTGGGTCACAAGCGGCCAGCCGTAGCCGGGCGCGGCGTCCGGGTCCCACCCCGCCAGCGCGACGACCGTGAGTGGCAGGTCGAGCGCCCGGGTGGCGACGAACCAATGCGCCGCTTCGCCCAACGTGAGGCCGTGGCGCATCGGGCAACTGCCTGCTGCGACGAAGCTCTCCCACCCCGGTTCGGAGCAGAGGCCTTCGACCCAGCGGCCGATGGGGTTGGGGCGGTCGAGCACCCACACTTCCAGCCCAACCGCCGCGGCAGCTTCGAGCACGTAGCGTAGCGTAGTGAGGTAGGTATAGACGCGACAGCCGACGTCTTGCAGGTCGACGAGCAAGAGGTCGCCGTGCGCGAGCTGTTCCGGGGTGGGTTTGAGCCGTTCGCCGTAGAGGCTGAACGCGGGGATGCCCAGGTGCGGGTCGATTTCGTCGGCGGAGAAGACCATGTTGTCTTGCTTGTCGCCGCGCACCCCGTGCTGCGGGCCGAAGAGGGCAGTCAGGCGCGCCCCGACCGTGGGGAGCCATTGGGCGAGCGCGGTCGCGGCATGGGTGAGCGGCGGAAACGGTGCAGCCGGTCCCGTCACCGCGGCGGGGTGGGTCAGCAGCATCACCCGCCGCCCCGAAAGGCGCTGCGCCCATTCGGGTTCGGTGACGAGACGGTCGAGGCCGGTCCGCACCATCGGGTCAACGCGCCAGCCAGAGCGCCAATGCACCGTGCGCTTCAGAGCGCTGCGTGATGCTGCGTGTGGTGGGGTTAAGGCGGTTTTCGGCGGCAAAGAACATAGGGGTTCCAGCGAGAATCTGTTACCAACGGGTGTGGCGCTGCATCGTAGCAAATCGCCCATGCTTTGGCAACGCGCGCCCAGGCAACAGGTAGAATCGCGCTTTTACCGTGGGAACGCACGATGGAACCGTTTGCGCGCGAAATTGCCCGCCGTCGTACCTTTGCGATCATCGCCCACCCGGACGCCGGGAAGACGACGCTCACCGAAAAGCTGCTGCTCTTTGGGGGTGCGATCCAGATCGCCGGTGCGATCAAGGCGCGAAAAGCAGCCCGGCACGCGACGTCGGACTGGATGGCGGTCGAGCAGCAGCGCGGGATTTCGGTGACCACGTCGGTAATGCAGTTCGAATACGAAGACTGCGTCTTCAACCTGTTGGACACCCCGGGGCACCAGGACTTTTCCGAAGATACCTACCGTGTGCTCACCGCGGTGGATGCTGCGGTGATGGTGATCGACGCCGCCAAGGGGGTCGAGGCGCAGACGATCAAACTGCTTGAAGTGTGCCGGTTGCGCAATACCCCGATCATCACCTTCATCAACAAGCTCGACCGCGAGGTGCGCGACGGCTTCGATTTGATCGCCGAGATCGAAGATATTTTGCAGATCTCTTGTGCGCCGGTCACCTGGCCGATGGGGATGGGCAAGCATTTCCGCGGTGTCTTTCATCTTTTGGAAGACCGTATGTTCTGTTTTGCGCCGGGAACGGAACGGCGGGTCGAATTGGAGACGATCGTCGGCTTACACAATCCGCTCCTGGATGAACGTTTCCCGGACGAAGTGACGAAATTGCGCGAAGACGTGGCGTTGGCGCGCGAGGCGTTGCCGCCGTTTGCGCTCGGGGAGTTCCTCACGGGGCGTCAAACCCCAGTCTTTTTCGGCTCCGCGGTCAATAATTTCGGCGTGCAGGACGTGCTCGACGCGTTGGCGGCGTGGGCTCCGCCGCCGCAGCCGCGCGACGCCGGTGCGCGCACCGTTCACCCGAACGAGCCCAAATTCACCGGTTTCGTCTTCAAGATCCAAGCGAACCTCGACCCGAAACACCGCGACCGCATGGCGTTCTTGCGCGTCTGCTCCGGACGCTACACCAACGGCATGAAGGCGTTCCATACTCGGTTGGGACGGGAGATGCGGCTGGCGAACGCGGTGACGTTCCTGGCGAATCGCCGCAACGTAGAAGAGGAGGCCTATCCGGGGGACATCATCGGTATTCCCAACCATGGGCAGTTGCAGATCGGCGACACGCTCACCGAAGGAGAGCTGCTGCAATTCACCGGGATCCCCTACTTTGCGCCGGAGCTCTTCCGCGCCGCGCGGCTCAAAGACCCGCTGCGCGCGAAGCAGCTCCACAAAGGGCTCAAAGAGTTGGGCGAAGAGGGGGCGATCCAGGTCTTCGAACGCGAAGGGGGGCAGTTGATCCTGGGCGCGGTGGGTGCGTTGCAGTTCGAGATCGTTGCCGAGCGGCTCAAGACCGAATATCAGGTGGAAGCGCTCTTCGAGCCGGTGGAGATTTACACCGTCCGTTGGCTCCTTTTTCCCGACGACGCAACGAAAAACCGGTTCGTGCGCGAACAGGCGCTGCGCTTGGGGCGCGACGTCGATGGCAACCTGGTCTATCTGGCGCCGAGTCGCTACAACCTGGAGCTGACTCAGGAAAAATATCCTGAGGTGGAATTCCGCGCGACGCGCGAGCATCGGCAGGTGTTCGCGTAACGCTGCAGCAAATCGGCCACCAAAGCGGCCGTTAAAAATCGCCGCAAAAAACCGCCCCGAGGGGCGGTCGCGCAGCACGGTTGGGAGGGTCGCACACGGCACGCGTTGCCGTGGCGACGACCAACACGCGCTTATTTCATCTTCTGCACTTCTTTGTAGGTACCCCCTTCGACCTTGAAGAAGGCGTAGCTGCCCGGAACATCCCCTTTGGCGTCGAATTCGTGGTCGCCCGAAGCCCCTTTGTAGTCGATCTCTTTGCCTTCGGCAAGGAGCTGCTTCGCTTTTTCCCATTCGCCCGGATAGATTCGCTCACCCGGAGCGGTGGCGACCGCACGCAGCGCTTGCGGCAGTTTCGCTTTGTCCCCTTTTGCCGCTTCGAGCGCCAGCGCAACGAGCGCCGCGGCGTCGTAGCTCGTGGCGGCAAAGGTGGCGTTCGGATCGAGACCCGCTTTGCGCGCCGCTTCGGCGAATTTTTCGAACGCCGCGCCCGCTTCGCCCACCGGTGCGGAGACGAAGAAGTGCTTCAGGTTGGCTTCGCCGAGCGTCTTGATGAGGTTTTCGTCGCGCATCCCGTCGGCACCGACGAACTGCTTGAAGAAGCCGTTTTCGATCGCTTGCCGCAGGATCGTCATCCCCGACGCGTTGCCATAGTCGAAGAGCACCAAGGTATCGGCGCCCCCTTTGGCGAGTTCGGCGAGGTCGGAACGGTACGACGCTTTCTTGTCTTCGTGGCCGCGGAATTGGGTGATGGTGCCCCCTTTGGCTTCGAATTCGGCTTTGAACGCTTCGGCCAGACCCTTGCCGTAGTCGTTGTTGATGTAGGCGACCGCTACCTTCTTCACCCCGCGCTCGAGGAGCGTACGCGCAAGCGCCCGCCCTTGGAAGTCGTCCGATGGCACCGTGCGGAAGACCAGGTCTTTGTCGTCGAGGTCGGTGATCTTGGGCGAGGTGGCAGAGGACGAAACGACCAGTACGCCCGCGGGGATGGTGACCGAGTTCACCGCGGCAAGGAGCTCGCCGGAGCAGGCGGGGCCAACTGCGGCGTCGGCGCCGAAGACGTTCACCGCTTTGGTCGCGGCGTCGGTGGCCACTTGCGGGTTGCAACCGCTGTCGAACTCCTGGTAGGTGATCTTGCCGATCGCAAGCCCCGCGGCGTTGGCCTGATCGAGGGCCAATTTCATCGACGCGATCATCGCCGGCGCCATCCCGGCGATCGGGCCGGTGATCCCGCCCATGAGCGCGACCTTGGCTTCGGCAAACGCGGCGCTCGAAGTTGCGATGAGCCCCGCGGCAGCGAGTGAAGCAACGAGTTGGGAACGGTATGTCATGGTGTGGTCCTCCTTGTGACGTGGAAAAACGCAAACAGCCGTATGATTGTAACAGCGATCGCGGGTGCTGCATCTTCGCTGCCTTGGCGTGGTCGCCCCCAACGCGCCATCGCCGTTCGCAGGCGCTCCCTACGCGTCGCTCTCAACTCGAACGCCGCACGTGGGTGCCCTCCGGCAAGAGCCCTTCGGGGCGCCAGCGCAACACCAGTTGCAGCATCAAGCCGATCACGAAGACACGGATATATTTCGCCTGGGTAGCGATCTCCGCAGGCAGGCGGTCGGTGAGGAGTTCGGAGCTCGACCAGATCACCCAGATGATCACCGCGCCCAGGATCGCGCCACGGTTGTTGCCCGACCCGCCCAGGATCAGCATGATCCAGACCAGAAAGGTCACCATCATCGGGTCGATCGCCTCGGGCGTGATCGCGCGCATGAAGTGGACATAGACGGCACCTGCGAGCCCCATGATCGCGGCGCCCAGGATGAAGGCTTCGAGCCGCCGCGCCTCGACGTTTTTCCCCATCGCAGCGGCTGCGTGTTCGTTTTCGCGGATCGCGCGCATCATCCGGCCCCACGGCGCGGCGAGTTGCCGTTCCAACGCCCAGTAGATCATCACCACCATCGCCCAGGTGAGCGCCAGATAAGCGAGTTGCGACCATTCGTAGGGCAGGTCGCCGAAGGGGCGGGGAATGCCGGTGATGCCGCGCACGCCGCCAGAAAGCAGATCTTCGGTGCGCAGCACCAAGCGGATGATCTCTGCAACCCCGATGGTGGCGATTGCCAAGTAGTCCGAACGGAACCGCAGGGTCACCTTGCCGATGGGCCACGCGATGAGCGCAGCGGCGACCATCGCAGCGATCCAGCCGACGACCGTGGGCAGTTCCCAGCCCATGATGCGGTCGGGAACCGGCGGGGCGGTAAAGAGTGCCGACAGGTACGCGCCGACCGCGAAAAAGCCCGCCACCCCGGCGTTGAAGAGCCCGGCGTACCCCCACTGGACGTTGAGGCCGAGGGAGAGGAGCGCGTAGATGCCGATCAGCACCCCCATGAAGATCGCGTAATTGAGCAGTCCCAGTGTATCCATCTCAGAGCACCTTCCCTTTGAAGATCCCTTGCGGACGAACCAAGAGGATCAGGATGAGGATCACGAACGCGGTGGCCATTTTGTATTGGCTGGGGAGCACCAGTACCGAAAGTTCTTCGACCAACCCGATCACGAGACCACCTACCACGGCACCTTCGACGCGCCCGACGCCCCCCAGGATCGCGGCGGCGAACATCGCCAAAAGTGCCGACCAACCCATCATCGTGTTGAGTTCGGTGTTGATGCCCAGGAAAAACCCGGCTGCGGCGGCAAGCGCGCCTGCGATCACCCAGGTGAGGCGGGTCACCGCTTCGTTGTTCACGCCACAGAGGCGCGCCAGTTCCGGGTTGTCCGACATCGCGCGCATCGCTTTCCCCCAACGGGTATAACGCAGGAACGCCATCAGGAAGAGCACGAGCCCGGTCGCGGTGGCAAAGGTGATCAGTTCGCGGGAGCGTAGCATCAATCCGCCGTACGATTCGGCGCGCACGATTCCCGTCGAATAGACCTGTGGATCGACGCCCCAGACCACTTGGACGACGGAGCGCAGCATCAGCGCGACCCCCAGCGAGGCCATCACCGTGAGGATCTTGGGCCGGGTTTCGAGGTGACGATAGAAAACGCGGTCGAGTACCACCGCGACGAGCGCGGTGATCGCCATCGCAAAGGGAAGCGCGACCCACGGCGAGAGCGCGAACGACCCCACCAGCCCCAATGCGACGTAAGCGCCCAACGTGGCCATGTCGCCGTGGGCGAAGTGGGCGTAGCGCAAGATACCGAAGATCAGGGTGATCCCGATCGCACCCAACGCGTAGATGCTCCCCGAGATCAACCCGGGGATCACGTAGAAATTGATCAGTTCCAATCCACTCATGCGCGTAATCCCTTTGTTTTATCCGCCCAAGAACATCTGGGCGATCTCCGGGTCGTTGAGGAGTTCTTGACCGGTCCCTTCGTGGCGGTTGCTCCCAGTGGCGAGCACGTAGCCGCGATCGCAGAACGCCAATGCCTGCTTCGCGTGCTGTTCGACCAGTAGGATCGCCACGCCGGTGTCGCGCACGTCGCGGCAGATCTGAAAGATCTGTTCCATGTATTTCGGCGACAATCCTGCAGTGGGTTCGTCAAGCAGCAGCAGCCGCGGGTTGAGCATCAACGCGCGTCCCATCGCCACCATCTGGCGCTGCCCGCCAGAGAGGCTCCCAGCGAGCGCGTTGCGTTTCGCTTTGAGGTCGGGGAAGAGCGTATAGATGCGCTCGAACGCTTCCGCTTTGACCGATTTCGCGAGGAACGCCCCCATCTCCAGGTTTTCGTGTACGGTCATTTCGGCAAAGACGTTCTTGACCTGCGGAACGTAGGAGATACCGCGGCGCACGATCGCGTCCGGTTTCCAACCGGTGATCTCTTCCCCTTCGAAGAGGATCGCGCCGTCGCGGATCTTCACCAGACCGAAGACCGCTTTCATTGCGGTGGATTTCCCCGCGCCGTTCGGCCCGACGATCACCACGATCTCTTTCGGGTTTACGGTAAGAGAGACGCCGTGGAGAATGTCGGCGTCACCATAGCCACCACGCACCTGATGCATCACGAGGACCGGGTTCATGCGTTCCCCTCCTCGATCTCGAGTTCTTCAATCTCGGCGATCGCCGCTTCGACTTCGGGATGAACGGTTTCACCCAGATAGGCTTCGAGCACCCGCGGGTCGTTGCGCACTGTTGCGAAATCCCCTTCGATCAACACCTTGCCTTCGGCCATACAGATGACCGGATCGCACAGTTTTTCGATCATCTCCATGTCGTGTTCGATCAGGATGAAGGTGTAGTTCCATTCGCGGTTGAGGATCTGGATCTTCTCTTCCAGCTTACGCAGGAGCGTGCGGTTCACTCCGGCCGCGGGTTCGTCGAGGAGCACGAGCTTGGCGTTGGTCATCATCGTCCGCCCCAGCTCCAGCAATTTCTTCTGCCCACCGGAGAGGTTGCCTGCGCGTTCGTTCATCACGTGGGTGAGTTCCAAGAACGCCAGCACGTCGATCGCTTTTTGCCGCACTTCGGCTTCGGTACGCGCCACTTCCCCTGGGGTGAACCAGTTCGCCCACAGTTGTTCGCCCGGTTGCTTCGGCGGGACGACCATGAGGTTCTCCAGCACGGTGAGGCGGGGGAATTCATGCGGGATTTGGAACGTGCGCACCAACCCGCGGTGAAAGCGTTCGTCGGTCCGCAGCCGGGTGATCTCTTCACCGTCGAAGCGGATGCGGCCCGCGGTGGGCTGATAGGCACCGGCGATCACGTTGAAGAGGGTCGTTTTGCCTGCCCCGTTGGGGCCGATGAGGCCGGTGATCGTGCCCGGTTCGACTTTGAGCGAGACGCCGTCGACGGCACGAAAGCCGCCAAACGCCATCACGAGGTTTTCCAATTCCAGCAGCGCCATGGTTCGTTCTCGCTTCGCCACTACCGGGGCAATGTTATCGCGCGCGCAGCAACGATGCGAGTGGGGTTTACCCGATAAGCGGCCGCAAACGGCATCGAAACACGTGGTTGGGCGGCGTTCGGCTACAATCGCGAGCTAGACTCAGTTGAGGATGGGATGGTGATGACGGGTGTAGCGCTGCGTTCGTGGCGCGAGCGTTGGTTACAAGTCGGGCTCTTCGAACTGGGTGGTCTCCTTTTGATCACGCCGGTCTATCGCTGGGTCACTGGCGAAGGGTGGGGCGAATCGGTCGGGCTTCTGGTCTTGCTCTCCCTGATCGCCACCATCTGGCAGGCGGTCTTCAACACGGTATTCGACCGGTGTGAAGCGCGCTGGGCGCGACGACCCGCACATCTGCGCCCGTGGCGGTGGCGTGCGGTGCATGCGCTCGGTTTCGAGGTGACGCTCTTTCTGATCACCTGGCCGGTGATCGTGCTCTGGACCGGGTGGACGTGGTGGGCTGCGGCGGTCGCGGACTTGGGGCTTGCGCTTGCCTACACCGCGTACGCGTTCCTCTACCATTGGCTCTTCGACCGCTGGCGGCCCGTTGCCGCAGAGCGCGGCGCGTAACCTGCTGTGTTGGCTCTGCCTATGCGGAAGTACGCGGTCGACTCCATGCCCGAACGCGTTTGGCGATGAGAATCGAACGCGACGTCGACCTGCGCGATTGGCATACCTTTCGCCTCCCCGCGCGTGCCGCGGAACTGGTGGTGATCGAACGCGACGCCGATTGGGCGGCGTGGCGTGCGCGCTGGCAGGCCGTGCCGCTGCCCGAAGTGATCGTTGGGGAGGGCAGTAACGTACTCTTCGTCGCCGATTTCCCGGGACGCGTGGTGCGGATCGCGACGCGCGGCTGGCAGGTGGTTGCAGAAACGGCGACCGAGCGGGTGATCGAGGCTGCGGCAGGGGAGGCATGGGCGCCGTTCGTCGCGGCGCTTGTGGCGCGCGGTTGGGGTGGGCTCGAAAACCTTGCAGCGATTCCGGGCACTGTTGGCGCCGCGCCGGTGCAGAATATCGGTGCTTATGGCTTGGAAGTGGGCGAACGAATCGCCGCGGTGACGATCTGGCACCGTGTGAGCGGCGAGACGCGCACCGTTGCCGCCTCCGAGTTGGCGTTCGGGTACCGCACCAGTTGGTTCAAAACCGACGCGGCGCGTGACTGGGTGATCCGGTCGGTGCGCTTTGCGCTTCCCAAGCATGCGGCGCTGCGCCCCCACTATCCCGATTTGCAACGCTGGCTCACCGCGCAGGGCATCGAGCTCGCGGACTTACCGCCGGATGGAGCGGTGCGTGCGGTGCATGACGCCGTGGTGGCGGTGCGGGCTGCGAAACTGCCAGACCCCAAAGTGACCGGCAATGCCGGGAGTTTCTTCCTCAACCCCATCCTTACGGCGGACGAATGGCAGCGGTTGCGTGCATGCGCGCCCGAAGTGCCCGGGTTCCCCCTTGCCGACGGGCGGTGGAAAGTGCCCGCCGCCTGGTTGATCGAACAAGCCGGTTTGAAAGGGGCACAACTGGGGGGTGTCGCGGTCGATACGCGGCACGCGCTCGTCTTGGTCAATTTGGGGAACGGCACCGGCGCCGACTTGCTGCGGCTGATGCGCCGGGTTCAGGACACAGTCGCGGCGCGGTTTGGCGTCATGCTACAACCCGAGCCGACGCTGATCGGTTGGGACGGCACCAAAGTGTCGATTTGAGCGATTCGATCGTCGCGCGCACCGGATCCGGCAGCTTTCTCTGTGCGTAATGATTCCTAACCGAACACCTCATCAAGTGTTTTTGCATCGAGCACCCGGTCGAGCCAGCGCTCGATCTCTTCCCGGCTCGCGGTGCTCAGGCGCACCTGCACTGATTCCGGAAGCGGCCCGAAGCGTTTGGTGAGCTGCCGCTGCAAGGTTTGCAGCTCGCCGAGGTAAAAACCCTTCTCCTCGCCTTGTTGCAATCCCTGCTGCAACCCTTGTTGCAACCCTTGTTGCAACCCCTGCTGCAACCCCTGTTCCCACCACTCCTTGGTCCAACTCTCGATGCGTTCGGCCAACATCGTATCGACCTCCAGTAAGTCCGAGACGTCAGGTACCTCGACCGTGCCTTTTCCCATTTTACGCCGCAACAGCCGCATCAGCCAGCGGGTGAGACTGAAGCGCAGCGGCTTCTGTTCCGGTTCGGCGAGCCACTCGATCAGTTCCTGAACCACACGGCGCATATCCTCGGGGCTACGCGAATGTTCGAGCCGAAAGAGCGCCGCAGCAAGGTTACGCTTGGTGAGCGCCTCGGGCAGATAACGCCCCTCGTCGATCAAAAGATACCGCGCTTGTGGCTGCCAGCGTCTGAGCGGCTCAGGCCCGTGCGCGATCAATTCGCCGATCTCCTCGGCGGCGTTCCAGCGCGGCGTACCGTTATAGAGCACGATCGGCAACACCGGCGGCAACTTCCCCTCAGGGGTCAATTCGTTGCGGCGCACCAGATCCTGATAGAGGAGCCCAAGATAGACGAGCATGCGCAGCGCCATCCAGCGGTCGGGCTGCGCCTGGAACTCCAACAAGAGATAGACGTAGAGCCAATGGTTCTCGAAGCGCACCTTCCAGACCATATCCTCGTGGCGCGCATCGCCTTTCTCTGAGACGTAACTGGCGTTTACCCGCTCGAGGGTCGAAAAGTCGAGCGTCTGCACCCAAGGCTCGGGAACGAACCCGATGAGCAGATCGCGCACCATCTCGGGATGGGCAAAAAGGAGCTTGTAGCCGGTATCGTGTTCTTGGGTCATGGCGTGACAATGACGGCTTCACACCCCCCACACGACCGGTTTGTGCTCCGCAAGCGCGTGCTTCATCATCTGGAGGAGCGGCCACGCCCGTTGGTGAAACCCCACGGGCATTGGCTTGCCGCTGGCATCGGCGTCCGCTTCGAGTGCCGCCAACTGCTGCCGTTCGCGTTCGCGGTCCGCTGCGCACGCCGCTTCCAATTTGGCAATCGCTTCGGGCAACTGTTCCGGCGTGAGGATGCCGCGATCGGGCTCCTTGCCGAGCAATTTCAGGATCGGTTCGGCATGTTTGCGGTACATGATCACGTCCGCATCGGCGTCCGAACGAAAAGTGATTAACAGCTGTTCGGGTTGCATCGCAAATCTCCTGGTGGGGAACGTGACCGGCGCAAAAACCCGCCCTTCCAACGGGAATTTCAGCGCTTGCTACAGCCCTTTGACCGCGTAAATGCCGGGTGCGTTGCGCCAATACCCTTTGTAGTCCATCCCGAAACCGAAAACGAAGCGATCCGGTATCTCCAGTCCCGTGAAGTCGGCTTTCCACCCCGGACGCGCTTTGCGGTCGTGCTGTTTGTCACAGAGCACCGCCAGCGAAACGCTCGCCGCGCCTTCGGCTTTCAACCGTTCGAGGATCGCCGCGAGCGTGTGGCCTTCGTCGAGAATGTCGTCGAGCACCAGCACGTGGCGGCCCTCTGCCGCTGCGGTGGGCTCGACGCGCCAGTGGAGTTCCGCGCCCTGCGTCGCATTGCCGTAGCGCGTGGCGTGCAGATAGGTGACTTCCAGCGGAAAGCGCAGTCGTGGTAAGAGCTGTCCGGCAAAGATCACTGCGCCGTTCATCACCACATAGACAAGTGGGGATTTGTCGGCAAGCCGGGCGGTGATCTCGGCAGCCAGGCGGTCGATCGCCGCCTGCACCGTTTGTTGATCCGCGAGGCAATCGGCCTCTTCCCACACTTGCCAGAAAGGGGATCGGTTCTGCGTCGTGTTCATCGTGGCACAAACCTCATGCGCAAAAGCGCATTTTACGTTTTTTTTCCGGCGGCTGCCGTACAATAGGGCGCAAAAACCACTCCGGAGCATTTCGATGACAGCGACCGCGCAGGCTTTTCTTCGCTTGGCACTCGAACGGCAAGCGCTGCGTTTTGGCGAATTCGTCACCAAAGCGGGGCGGCGTTCGCCCTACTTTTTCAATTCGGCCCATTTCGATGACGGTGCGGCGTTCGGCGCGCTCTGTGGCTTTTACGCCGAGGCGATTGAGGCGAGTGGTCTCACGTTCGACGCCCTCTTCGGCCCTGCGTACAAAGGGATTCCGCTCGTTGCTGGCGTGGCGATCCGCCTTGCCGAACGCGGCATCAACCGGCCGTTTGCGTTCAACCGTAAAGAGGCGAAAGACCACGGCGAAGGGGGAACGCTCGTAGGGGCGGCGCTCTCCGGGCGGGTATTGATTGTCGACGACGTGATCTCGGCGGGCACCTCGGTGCGCGAATCGGTGGCGCGCATTACCGCAGCAGGGGCGACGCCTGCCGGGGTGGTGATCGCGCTCGACCGTGAAGAGCGGGGTCAAGGCGAGCGTTCCGCGGTGCAGGAGGTCGAAGATGAATTCGGCATTCCGGTGATCGCGGTAGCGCGGTTGCGCGACCTCCTGCAGCTCCTCAAAGACGATCCCGCGCTCAGTGCCCATTGGCCTGCAGTGGAAGCGTATCGGGCGCGGTATGGGGTGTGAAGCGAACGATGCCGTACTGATCGTCGAGGACGATGCAGCGCTCCGCATACTCTTGGGCGGGCTGCTTGCACGGAAGGGGTGGCGCGTGCTCGAAGCGGGGACGCGTGAAGGTGCGCTCGCGTTGCTGGCGGAAAACCCGTCGATTTCCGTGATCGTCCTGGATTTGGGGTTGCCGCCGCGACCCCACGCGATCGACGAAGGAATCCTTTTTCTTTTTTCCGTTCGCCAATCGGGATTTCGCGGCAAAGTGGTCGTGTTGACCGGACAAGATCAGCACGCCGCGGCGGTGGCGGCGATCGGCGAAGGGGCGTTCGATTTTCTGGCCAAACCCGCACAGCCGCAACAGATCCTTGCTGCGGTCGAGCGCGCGCGCCTTTTCTATGAGGCCGAACGGCGGCTCGCTTCCGCGGGTCAAGAACGGGTGGCGCTCAGCGTTCCGCTCGAACGCGGCTGGCGTGAGATTCACGACCAGGTCCAAGAGGTGGTATTGCGTCGGCTGTGGCGCGAATCCAAGGGGAACGCTTCCGAAGTGGCGCGTCGTCTGGGGGTGAAGCGGGAGAATCTCTATCCCTTGCTGAAAAAGTTCGGAATCGAGCGGTGAATGCGACGTGGCTGCCCTGGATCGCTGGCGCGAGCCTGATTGCCGGATTGGTCGTCCTGAGCGTTCTGGCTTGGTTGTTGCGCGACGTCCAGCGGATCGAGGATGCCGCTGAGCGGCTTTTGCAGGCGAACGCGGCAAACGATTGCGACGCCCACCGTTTTCCTGCTGCCGCGTGGCCGATTCTGCACGCGGTGGGCGTCAAAGGGATGCACGTGGCGTGGCAGTGGTACGGGGTGAGGTACGAAATGGGTTGGGGGGATACGAACCGACCGCGCACGGTGGCGATCCCCTTTTCGGCGCAAGTACCCAATCTCAGCGTTCACGGAACGCTTTGGGTGCCGTGGGCAAAGGGGGAGCGCCGCTATTTCGCCAAACGGCTTGCCGATACCCTGCAACTGTGTCTGCTCCTCGACCTTTGGCGCACTGCCGCGGCGACGGAAACCGGCTTTGCGCTGTGGAGCCGCACTGCGACGCTGCTTCTGCACGACGTCAAAAACCTGGCGCAGTTCGTGTTGTACCTCCCGGTGACGCTCGAATCGCCCGATGATGCGTCAAGCGATCGGCGCAGCGCCCACCGCATGCTTGCGGCGGCGTTACCGGCAGCGACCGAACGTGCGACCCGGATCCTCAGTCGTTTGACCCACTGGTCCGAGACAACCCAAGCAACAGACGTTCTGCACCCGATTGCTTTGACGCCGTTCCTGGAAGCGGAATGCGCGCGGTTGGGTGGTTGCGTGCCCATCGAGGGGGAGGCGATCGTGGCGGCAGTTCCGGAACGGTTGCGCGAGATCGTGCAGGAGTTGTGGGAGAACAGCGAGCGCCATCAAGGTACGCTCACCCGCATTGCGGTGCGGCGTGACGACGCAGCCCACCGCGCCGAAGTGGCCTTTGCGGTGGCGGTGTCGGAACCGGTGACGCCACAACACGTGGCACGCTGGTTTCAGCCCTTCTTCTCTGGGGATGGGCAGGGCAGCGGCCTTGGACTCTTCCAGGCTCAATGGGCGGCCCGCGCCTGCCACGGGGACTTGACGGCGCGCGTCGAAGAGGGTGGCGTGGTTTTTCTCTTGACTCTCCCCCTGTATGAAAAAGGGGACAGACCAGGAAGCTCCGATCGCATAGAATAATGAGGCGCTTCGGTTCTATTGAGTAAGGAAAGGAGACCATGATGGCTTTCAAACGTGCGCAAACGGGTTTTACCCTGGTCGAGATCGCGATCGTTCTGGTGATCATCGGGTTACTGCTCGGTGGTGTGCTCAAGGGGCAGGAATTGATCGAAAATGCCAAGGTGAAGAACGCGATCAACGACATCAATGCGGTCAAAACCGCGTACTACTCCTATCAAGACCGCTATAAGCGCTTACCCGGTGACGATGGCAACTTGGCAGCGCTTCAGGCGCGCGGCGGAACGTGGGCAAACGTTACGCAAGGTGGTGACAACAACGGTGTAATTGCTGTTACCGCTGCGCAAACGTTCAACGGAGGGGGGGAAAACGATAACTTTTTCCAACATCTCCGGGCCGCGGGTTTTTTGACCGGTGATGCGACAGTTGCTGGTGCAGCGGCACTGCCCAGAAACTCTTTCGGTGGTTTGATCGGGATCACCAACGCCGCAGTTCTCGGCTATAATCAAGCGACTTTGATGGTCTGCTTAGGTAACGTACCTGGAAAAGCAGCAGCGGCAATCGATTCTCAAATCGATGATGGGGTGGCGAACACCGGTTCCGTTCGTGCGACACAAGGTGCCAACAATACCGCTCCGGGTGTCGCAGCAACAGCCTATAGCGAGGATCAGAGTTACACGGTGTGTTCCACGCTGTAAAGCAGAGTGTGCCTATTGCGCCGCCAAAACACACGAGGACGCCCGCTCCTCCACGCGCCCAACACATGCGCGGGGTGGGAGCGGTCCTCATTCTGTCGTTGCTGGCGGCAATTGCACTGTTGGCTACGTTTTTCACGTCTTATCTAAAGCAGTCACAGTCGGTTGTCGAAAAGACGGTACTCGCGCAACTCGAACGCGCAAGGGCGGCGTTGTTGGGTTACGCGAAAGCCAATGGCTGCCGGTTACCGTTGCCAGCGGGCTTGCGCTCCGACGGGTCGCCAGACATCCGGCAAAAAACGAGCGGTGCTGGCGGGCTCTGGGTTGGCCTCTTGCCGACGCGCGATCTGGGGTTGGAAGCGGGAAGTAGCACCCTCACCGATACCGCTCCGTTTTGGTATGTGGTCTATTGTCCCGATGCCAGTTGCACCCAAAGCGGCGATGCGCTCACGGTGCGCTCGAGTTCGGACGGCGTCACCGCAGCAAATGCGCAAAACGCCGTTTTTGCCGTGCTTGCGCCGGGGCCGGCGCGCGATACGACGCAGAGGCAAAGTCGCGCCAGCAGCGTGGGAACCGCCGCGGTGCCCATTGCCGCGTTTCTGGAGGACGCGGTGGGGGCAGGAACAGGCATGCTCAGGGAAACCGGGCTTCTGAATCCGGTCGCTGCCACTGCGGGAGCCTTCGTTCCCGTCATGACGCCGCCATCGCTTTGGCGCACCCCGCAGGACGGAGGAATGAGTGTGCGCCCGTACAACGACGTGGGCGTCTTCGCGTCGTACTCGGACTTGGGGTGCAGTTCAGGTGGACTCGGCACCAGTACCATCGACCTCAACAGCGTGGGGCTCGACGGGACGCCCATTCATCAAGGGTTCGTCCCCGAAGGGGCGGGGGCGAGCGTAATCGCCAGCGACCCCGCGCACAACGACCAACCCACGCTAGCGATGAACAGTGCCAACGGCAGCAGCGGCTCCTGTCTGTGGTTCGATCCGCTCGCAGTCGGCTTCACTGCGCCCGTCCCGTTTCGGGGCAAACGGTGGGAGGGAACTTTTCGCTATCGGTTCGCATATCCCGATCCTCCTGGTGGCGTCGACCGCCGTTACGGATTTACGTTTGCCCTTTCCGATAGCGCAGCGGGGCGGCCTACGACCTGCGGCGCGCAGCAGAACATGGGGGTAATCACCTCGGGCAGTGCCCGCACCCGCTATTTTCTCGAAGTGGATGTGCATGCCGATGCAGCAGACCGTGACCCGAACGGCAACCACTTGGCGTGGAAATACGATGCCAGTCTCACCCACGCAGGGGGGAACGGTGCGCCGCTTACCAATGGCTGCACCGGGAGCAGCCAGCCCGGATGTGCTCCTTCGCCGGCGAACGCGTTCGAGGAGCAGCCGCAACCGCTGGCGCACCGCATCCATTTCGTCTTGGACGCGCGCTGTAATGCCGATTGCAGCGACTGTAGCGGCACCGACACGGCAGCCGTACTGGCCCAAGCGTGGCTCGATTGCGCTGACACGAGCGGCAGTGATCCTTATCTTTGTTCCGGGCAAGCGCCTTCCCTTTCGGCCTGTTACGCGCTCGCCCCTACGGACATGGACGGCGCCTATTTCGGTTTCACAGGCGGCTGGGGAAGCGGTGCGAACGCACAAGGAGTGACGTTATGGGATTTCCGCATGCGCTGGCAATGAGCCAGCCAGCCCGAAGCCGTGGGTTTTCGCTGGTCGAAGCGGCGTTGGTGCTGGTGCTGGTGGCACTGGTGCTCGGCGCTTTGCTCGTTCCGTTCGGGACCCAGCAGGAACAAAAACGGATCCAGGAGACGCGCGACAAGATGGCGCGGATTCGTGAAGCGCTCATCGGTTACGCGGTGGCCCGCTGCGGGGTCACTGCGACGGTTCCCTGTCTGCCTTGTCCCAGCGCGCCTGGTGCCACGTGGGAGAATACGACGGGAGAGCCGCGGGCAAGCTGTGCGACGGTAAACGACGCGGAAGGCATCGTGCCGTGGCAAGCGCTTGGGCTCAGAAAAGACGACGCGGTGGATGCGTGGACGCGACCGTTTCGTTACCGGGTTTTGGAAAAAGCGGTGACCGGAAGCGGCACGGTGTCACACGCATCCGGTACCAATTGTCCCACGACGCCTTCGGCGATCACCGTGTGTCGTCGTGACCCGTCAGGTACGAAGACGTTTGAAACCGATACAGTCGTTGCATTGCTGCTTTCGCACGGCCCGAATGGACTGGGGGCGCTGTTGCGCGCACCGGGCGCGGCAACGGGGGACGAAGCGGAAAATGCAGACGGTAACGACCGTCTGTTCGTGACCGGAACACCAACGGCTGCAGACGCTACGAACCCGTTCGACGATATCGTCGATTGGCTTTCGAGCAACGAACTGTGCGCGAAAGCGCCCGCCGGTTGTGCCAATTACCAGTGACCGGTGCGTATGGGCGTATGGAACCGCGTTCCGGTATGGTGCGACAAGGTGCAGCACCCCTGCCCATTGCGCCAGTTACGGCGCGATCGGCAACTGCGCACCCACCGGTACCGGATACGATTCCCCTTGCGCGTTGGTGAGCACGATTCCGTTGCGATAGACGTTGAGACGCCAGCCTCCCAATTCGCTGCCATCGGCAACGAAACGTCCGCCAATCCAAGCACCGCGTCGCTCGCGCGGTGCCAGGACGATGCCGTCCAGACGCGGAAGCGGTGCAGGGTTGGCGGGTTTAGTGGTTCGGTCGGCGTGGCTACGCGCCTGTTCGATCGCGAACCGCTCTTCTGGGGTAAAGAAGAGACGTCCGAGCCATTCGGCAGGAGGCAAAGCGGGTGCCGCCGTTTGGGCAGAGAGCGTACCGGAGAGGCTTCCCAGGACGCAAAGCGCCAGCCGCGCGCGCCATACTCGCGTCCGGATTCGGATTTGCGAACGTGGGTAAGTGCTCATTGCCCCGCTTCTCCATGCGTTGGCGGGGTGAACCACCACCGCAGCGTACAGTCGATGTCGAGCCCCAATGCGCCGCTTCGCCGCAACGCACACCGCTCGATCCGACTCCAGCCCGGCGCGTGCTGTTGCACGTCCGCCAGAAAAGCGAGCCATTCGCCTTCATGGACTTCGACCAGTTTGAGTTCGAGCGGCTGGTAGGCGATTTGGGCGGGTGGGGCGTCCCCCGGATCGCGCCACCGGCTGGCCTCCGGCGGGAGCGGGAACGGGGTTTCGACCACCGGGCCCAGCGTATAACGGACGGTGGGAAGCGCTAAGCGTGCCTGCGCGGCCAAGAGCGCTTCGATGAGCGCGACCCGATCGGGCGGAGCGGTGAATCCGCTCATTTCCAGTGTTCGGTAGCGGTGGAGGTGGCGTTCCACGTTGTCACGCGCCCGTTGGGTCTGGCGTAATTGTTCCTGCGTTTGGGTGAGTTGCGCTTGGACGATCGTCTGCTGCTGCGTTTCGTACGTTTGCCAGTGCAGCGCGCCGGTGAGTATTGCCCCGGTCAGAAGAAGAACAATGCTCACACGAATCGCGCTGCGTTTCAACCGGTTGCGCGTGTGCTGTGTGGATGGGGCTGCGGCTGCGGCGTTCATGGGCTTGGACTCCACGCCAGGCAGAGGCGAAATGGCTGCAGTTTCAGGGACGCATTTTCCCCGCTCAACGTCGTGTTTCGATCGGTGGCCACCGGGGGTTGAAACGAAACGATGCGCCACCCGGGTGCCGCGAGTTGCGTTCGGAAACGGGTCTCTGCGTCCAAAAGCTGCTTCAGGGGGAGCGTTTCGTTGGCTTGTCCTTCGGCGTATAACCAGAGCGCCACATCCGAAGCGGTGGAAGCGGCGCTATCAGTTGCGGGAGGCGGGCAGTCTGCTGGTGCGTCCGTGGTGGAGGTGGCGTGTTGTGGTGTTGGGGTCGCCTCCGTGGTGGCACCCGATGCTGGGGGGGGCGCTGGGTCGGGGCGAGAGAGGGTGAGGCGCTCCAAGCGGTATTCCGGCGTCGCGGTGAGCGCATGGCTCAGTGGGATGAGGAGTGCGGGAAAGGTGCCTGCCGAGGCAAAAAGCTGCTCGTGGATATGGGTTGCCGCCAAGAGCTGGTCGGCGGCAACACCGAACGCGTTGATTTCTGCTGAAATGCGTGCCAATCGTTGCTGCAGTTGCGCGTGGAGCTGTTCGGAATGGAGGCGGTTCATGCGCACGCTCCAGCTTTCCAAAGCAATCGCGCCGGCGTAAAGGAGTACTCCGGCGCTAAGGAGCGATCCGGCGGCAACAAGTGCCAGACGCGCCTGTTGCCAACGATAAGCAGCGGTGAGCGATCGCGGCGCAAGGGAAGGTGGTCGGTGCCATTGCCGACACCACCAGGGAATGAGCGCAGCGAGCCCGGTCTCGGTAACGGTAGGAAAGCGGCGCTGCACTTTGGCGGGAAGCGAGTAGGGTTGCCACGCGGTCGTGCTGGCAGGCTCGGGCGGGGTCGTTCCGAGAAAGAGCGTTACGGGGCGCTGTTCGCGAGGCAGTATTTTTTGGTTGTGCAGGTAGCGGACGGTACGGTCGAGTTCGGTCGCAATACTTGCGGAATCGGTCTCACCGGGTAAGAGACGGGAGAGTTGCGTGCGTTGATTCGCCTGAAAGAGGATACGGATCCCCGCAGGTGTGCGCACCACGGCCAAAAGCGGTTCGCGCAATTTGATGTAGCGGGAAAGCCACGAACTGATCAATTGGCTGGCCGTCCAAACGCCCACGATGGGCGACTCTCGCTCTAGACAAGGCGTTAGCAAGGGATCGAGCCATTCGGTTTCGGTTACCGCCAGCAGCAACCATTCCCGTGCAGGGCGAAAGGAGGTGCCCGAGGAGATGGGGAGTGCGACGCGGTATGGGGTTTCCGGATAGTTTTGCGCCAATCGGCGCTCGAGGTAGAGCCGCAGGTCGCGCCCCCAGAGCGGCGGCACGGTAATGCGCGTCATGCTCTCCGACGGGTGGTCGATCACGCACAAAATGGGCGCATCGCTCTGCGGTTGCGCCGGAATGGAAAGCAGTCCGGTGGTTTCGCTCAGATAGAAGAGTGCCGGGCGCATTTACATTCGAATCTTGGTGATGGTGTCATAGACGGGGCCAAGGACCGCAAACATGATCCAGCCCAGAATCAACCCCAGAACGACCGTCAGGATCGGTTCGATCAAGGTTTGCAAGCGGGCGACCGATTCGTTGACGTCACGCGCATAATAGTAACTGACATTGGCGAGCGCGTCGTCCAGCGCACCGGTTTGTTCGCCAACGCGCAGCATCCGGATCACGAGCGGCGGAAAGAGTCCAGAACCGGCAAACGCTTGGGAGATGGGGACGCCTTGGGTGACGAGACGACGCGCGTGTTCGATTGCGGTACGGATTTCCAGATTTTGGGTGACCTCCTCACCCAACTGCAGCGCGTCGAGGATGGGAACGCCGGATCGGTACATCAATGCGAAGACGTCGGCAAAGCGCGCCAGGATGATCTTGTGGATGATCGCTCCGACGAGCGGGATTTGGAGCACTTGGCGGTGGAGCCACTGACGAAACCGCACATTGTGTTTGGCTACGAAAGCGACGAGGAGTGTGGCTCCTGTGGGAACGATCAAGAGGAGGTACCACGATTCGGTGATGAAACGGGAGACGGCGATCAGCGCGCGGGTGGCAAACGGCAACGTTTGCCCCATGTTTTCCAGGAAGGTGATCAGTTGGGGAACGAGGTAGGTCATCAGAAAGATCACGACTGCGGTGATCACGACGAAGACGAATGCGGGATAGGTGAGTGCTTTCTTGGTCTGTGCTTTGAGCTCGTCACGCCATTTGAGGCTCGCGACGATTTGCGCAAGCACATCAGGAAGCTGCCCGGTGGCTTCGGCCGTCTTGATGAGGCTGCAAATCATCGGTTCTGCCACTTTGGGGTGTGCGGCGAGCGCCTCGGAGAGCGACGCGCCCGCTTCGATGCGGCGATGTAGGTCTTCGGCCAAGTTCTGAATGGCTGGCGAGGCCGAGGTATCACGAAGATCGGCCAGAAAATCGAGCAGCGGGACACCGGCGCGAAGCATCGATTCCATTTGAAAGTAAAAATCGATGATGTCACGCGGTTGCAACGGCGCACGGGCTCGACGCCGCGAGCGGATTGCACGCGCTTCAAGGAGCGTCAACCGGTTCGCGGCCAGTTCGCGCTCCAGTTCACTTTCGTTTTCCGCTTCGATTTGACCGCGAACGGTTCGACCATCTTCGGTGAGCGCGCGATAGGCAAATCTCATGCTGCCGCAAACCACCCGGTGATATCGACGACGCGCGCCACCTCTTCCAGAGTCGTGACCCCTTCGCGGATCCGACGAAGCCCGTCTTGTGCGAGTGTGATAAAGCCGTGCGCGGCGGTGTATTCGGTGAGTTCACGCAGGGTGGCGCGACGTGCGATCAGTTCGTCGAGTCCCACGTCGAATGCCAAAATCTCCATGAGTGCCAACCGCCCTTTGTAGCCGCGCATGCCGCATTCGGCGCAGCCGACCGCTCGGTAGACCACCTCATGCGCTTCCAGGCGCAGCGCCTCCCACAGCCGTTGCCCGTTGGGGTCGGGTTCTTTGCAGTGGGGGCAGAGTTTGCGCACCAACCGCTGGGCGATGATGCCGATGACGTTCCCGGCCATGATTTCCGGCGAGATCCCCAAATCGAGGAGGCGCGGAATCGAGCGCAGTGCGGAGTTGGTGTGCAAGGTCGAGAAGACTTGGTGCCCGGTCATCGCGGCGCGAAACGCCATGATCGCAGTGTCGTGGTCGCGGATCTCGCCGACGAGGATGATGTCCGGGTCTTGACGCAGCAGGGAACGGATGCCTTCGGCAAAGTCGATGCGACTGGTTTCGCCGATCGATGTCTGGCGAACCAGCGGCAGAACGTATTCCACTGGATCTTCCAGGGTCATGATGTTGACCCGCTCGGAATTCAAATGGTTGAGGATGGAGTAGAGCGTGGTGGTTTTTCCGCTCCCCGTCGGACCGGTGACCAGCAAAATCCCTTCTGGGCGGGCCAGCAGGCGTTTGAGGAGCGCTAGTTGTGTGTTGTGTAGCCCCAACGCATCCAGTGGCACGACGCTGCGCTTGGAGTCGAGGATGCGCAAGACGAAATTTTCGCCTGCCAGGGTGGGTTGCGAAGAGGCCCGAAAGTCGATTTCACGGCCAGCCAGCGTGAGCTGGATGCGGCCGTCTTGTGGCGCGCGGTTTTCCGCGATGTTCATTCCGGCCAGGATCTTCAAACGCACCAGAATCGCGTTCCAATAGCGGCGGTGCAATGCGCGACGTTGCTGTAAGACGCCGTCGATTCGGTAGCGGATGCGCACGAAAGCGGGTTCGGGTTCGAAATGGATGTCCGAAGCGCCTTGGAGCACCGCGTCGGTGAGCAGGGCATCGACGAGTCGGACGATCGGGTGGGCAAACGACTGCGCGTCCTCCTGAGTGAACTGCGAGAGGTCGCTCTCCCCGGCCAGTTCGCGCAGAATGCCGTCGAGCGAGAGTTCCCGTCCGTAGAATTGGTCGATCGCTTGCTCGATCGCGGCGCGGGGTGCGAAACGCCACACCGGCGTGGCTTTGCTGCCCAATTGGGTGCGGATGCGGTCGGTTGCGATGATGTCGTTTGGGTCGGCGATCGCTACGATGAGCTGCTTCGTGGTGGTGTCGAAACTCACTGGAAACGCGGCGTAGCGGCGGGCGGTCTCTTTGGGGATCAGACTGAGTGCTTGTGGGTCCGGGACGATCTTTTCGAGGTCGATCGCCTCTTGCCCCAAGTTTTCCGAAAGGGCTTCACTCAGGAGGTCTTCGGTGACGAAGCCGAGGGCAAGTAGCGTTTCGCCGATGGGTTTTCCGAGTCGTTGCTGCTCGAAGAGCGCGATTTGAAGCTGATCCGGTGTCAAGACACCGCGTTCGATCAGAATTTCGCCAAGTCGTTTGCGCGGCGCGACGGTAGGCTCAGTCATTGGGATTCCACCAGATTGAGACGCAGTGCCTGAATGCGGCGGGAGAGAGCCGCACGGTCGATCGGTAGCATACTGCTGGAATGGCTTGCCAGCGCCTGTTCGTAATATTGGAGCGCGGTCTTCCGTTCACCGAGTTGGTCGAGGCTCACGGCAAGGTTGTAGAGCGTGACGGAATCATCGGGCGCCAGGCGGTACGCTTCGAAAAATTGGACTTGGGCTTCCGCCCAGCGCTGTTGTTGGGCTAGGATCAACCCGAGCGCGCGGTGGAGCGCGGCGTCGTCGGGATGGTTGGCCAACGCCGTGCGGAGTCGGCTCTCCAGGCCAAGCAGGTTGCTCGCCGGTTCGAGTTCGACAAGGGCGGCCAGTGCAGCCGGGTGATCGGGCTGGATGCGCAACAGCGCGTGGTACCATGCGCGCGCTTCGTCCAGGCGGTTTTGTCCGGCTGCTGCAACAGCCAAACCCAACAGGATTGCCGGGTTGTCGGGATCGGTTCGGGAGAGTTCGCGCAACGTGCGTTCGGCATCTGCCCAGCGGTGTGCGTCGAGCGCAGCATAAGCTGCGGTCAGACGGCTTTCTCCGGCAGTGGGTCGAGACCGGACGATTTCGATCCGTGCGTCAGCGGGCAAAAGCGGCGTGGCGGTCGTTTCGTCCGGGTTCGGCGCAGTGGGATGCGGCGATTGCACGCGCCTCAGTGCGGTTTCTGGATGCGATGCTGCCGTTGGGGTTGAGGCGCTGGGAAGGGGACGTTTCGGTTGCCCAGATGCCGGTTGTTCCGATAAAGGTGGCAGGGCTTGCGTCTGGACGACCGGGTCCGTTTGAGCATTCGTCGGTGTCGTAGGAGCCACCCCGGGGGGGACGACGTCGCCGCGGGGCGGCAAGGTCGGTGCCGCAGCAACGACAGAGGGCGATCCCGCATCGGTCGCAGCCTCAGTGTTACGTGCGATTCCAGCTGCCGCTTCGGTGGTTTCGGTGCTCAGGGTTTGCTGCGCTGGAACGTTGGTTGAAGGTGGGGCGAGGGGTGTCGGCTGGCCGAGTGTGAGCAACGGCAGCAGTTCGAGCGCAAAATAGCCGCCGATTCCGATGGATACCGCCAGGCTCGATACAACGAACGCACCCAAACCGATCCGGCGTTTTTGAGTGGGTGGGTTTGTGTCATGAACGGCATGCAGTGTTTCCGCTGCCGCGCGGTCATGCAGCGCCGTAGCGGTTTGCCCGTGTGCCGTCGTATGAGAGAAATCGCCTGTGGGTGCAACCGTTTCTGGTGGGAGCGCACCGTCGTTCGGCTGCGCACGCGGGGGGGTGGGGTCGCGTTCCAACGCTTCGAGCAGCAGACTCATCGCTCAGGCACCGAGGGAATCAGCGGACGTTGAGGCAGGTCGCTGGCAAAGAAGTCACTGCCTGGCAGATGCCGAGCCAGGTCGCGATAGTCGGTGTCGATACTCGGGTCGGTGACGATGCGCGGGCGAAGGAAGATCACGAGTTCACTCTTGCGCGATTGGTTGTTGCGGTATCGGAACAGTTCGCCAACGAGCGGTAGCCGCGAAGCGCCAGGGACTTCATCGGTGCCATCCGCGATTTCGTCACGCATCAAACCGCCCAAGACTGCGACTTCACCATCCCGGACGCGAATCACCGATTCGATCTCCCGCGTCTGAATTTCGGGAACGAGGCTGCGCACTTCGGGCAGCGAGCTGAATTCGCCGCGAGCGATCGCAAGGTTGACCGCGACGGCCGGGTCTTCGACGTACCCGATCAGGCGTGAAACGGTGGGGCGGAGGTTGAGGATGATCTCGCCGCTGTCACTGATCTGGGGGGTGATCGCCATCAGAAACCCGATCGGCACCGTATTGGGCTCCGACGTGATCGTCCAGGTTCCCGGGGACCCCGAACTGCCCGGTTGGTACTGCGCCGTCAGCGTGAAATAGACGCGGCTCTCGACCACTTTGAGCACGGCGGTCTGGTTGTTGAGCACACTCAGTTTCGGGCTCGAGAGCACTTTGGTCTTGCCAAAGGACTGCAACAGTTGCACCGAAAAATCGAGCAAATTGGAGCCAAACGGCCGGAGAAACTCGATCGTTCCCATACTGGGGACGATGCCCGACGCGGGGGCACCACCTGGAAGCGATTGGCTCGTGCCATTGGGGATCGTGCGAAAGCGGAACGTGCTGTTTTTCTGGTGCAAAAGGTCCCAGGTGACGCCCTGTTGGTAATCGTCGGAGAGTTCGACTTCGACGACGCTCGCTTCGATCAGCACTTGACGCCGCGCCGAGACAAGGATACGGTCGAGGTACGCTTGCACCTGTTTGTGCTGTTTCGCGGTGGCCAACACGAGCAGCGTACCGGTCTCCGGGTTGGCGACCACCGGGTTGGTTGGTGCGGGCGATCCGGTAGCGGCTGTGGTAGGCGCTGCACCCGCGGAGGATTCTGATGGCGGCGTTGCCGCGTCGGCAGAGGGGGATGTTTGGCCACTTTGACCGGTTGGTGAGGCAGCGGGCGCAGCGTTCGGTGCTGTAGCCGTGGTCGTTGCCCCACCGTTTGGCTGTTGCGCCCCTACGATCGCCGAAACGCCCCGGAGCAATGCTTGCCAGAACTGGTTGTTCGCCGCGGTGGTGATTTGGGTCTGGGAGTTGTTCCCGGTACCGGTGTCGCCCCCCCTTCCGGTACTGGCGATTTGGGTCGCGATCGCGACCGAACTGCTCACGGTGCGCGCCAGGTTGGGATAGTCGATGGTGTAGGTGCGCACGAAAGGGGTATCCGGTTCGACTTTGAGGACGCCATTTTCGAGCCGCCAGCGAACATTGGCTTGCTCCGTGATGCGGTCGAGAATGGCTGGCAGGGGTTGCGCGATCGCGTTCAGCGTGACGGCACCAGACAAGTCGGGATGAAGGTCGACATCGATCTTGGCGTCTCGCGCCAGGGCAAAGAGCAGCGCTTTTACGGGTACGTCGCGCACTACCAGCGTGTAGCGCTCTTGTGGTTGCGGCGAAGGGGGGGGGGTAAGACGCGGCGGGATACCGGGGCGTGCCAATGGCGGGATCGCGGCGTCATCTATCGCCGGGCGACGTACGCTTTGTTGCAGATGGGTGTCCTCGACCCGCGGTGCGGGGGCCGCGCAACCCGCAAGGAGCGCGACCGAACAGAGCACGTGTAGTAAGGCACGGCGCACAGGTTATTCCTTCAAGGTGGTCAGCGCCACGACGCGCGGTTCTTTCAACAGGAGCGCGGAAGGCAACTCGAGCAACATCATACCCGCCTCCTCGGCACGGCGAAATGGCCCTAATAATATCAAAATCTCATTTTGGTTTTGGGGTTGATGGGCGACGAGCGAATAGCCTGCGAACGAACGGGGTAACTGTTTGCGCAGTTCGTCGATACGGCGCTCACGTGCCCGATTGGCAAGCGTGGGCCAATGGTCCAGCACGATCGCGTAGGTGTAGCCGTGCCTTTGCCATTGGGTAATCGTGGCTTGCTGCGGCGCTGGTTTTGGTGTGCGTGCGGTGCTGAGGTTTGACGTGGTGCTGAGTTCGCGGTTTTTCTCCTTAGCAGCTGGGGTTTGGCCGGTTCGCTGTGGTTTTTGCTGCAGGTTTGCCGCCATCTGAGAAGGTTTCAGGATTTCGGGTTTCTTGGGTGGGGTCACGGGTACGGGTGGCGTTTCGGTTGGCGGCGCGGCGTGTTCACGCGCTGCCGTTGGTTTCGGCGGTGTCGATTGTGGCGACGGTGCAACAGGCGTTTGGAGGGTCAGCTGCGGAACGGGGCTCGGTTCCGATTCGTGTTCGGAAGGAGGCGGCGTCTTTGGCAAGGGCATCGAAGCGGGGGAAGCAGCTCCGTCAGCGAAGTGTGTCCAGGTAGGATCGCGATGCGCGATGGCGACGATGGCCACCGCGAGCACCGCTACCACGGCCAGGACCAATGCGATACGCCAGAAGCGGGGAGGCACGAAACGGCCTTTGGGGAGTTCCCACGCCAACTCCCGCTCCGCACGTCGCACATCCGCCGGGGTCACGCGCTTTGCGCCGCGCGCAAACGCAGACAACATCGCTTTGTCGGCCAGCAAATTGATGCGCCGCGCAATCCCCCCGCTGGCGCGCGCGATCCGGTTGAGCGCCGCTTGGGTGAAGGGGTTTTCGCCGGCGAGCCCTGCGGTGCGCAGCCGAAACGCGATGTATTCGGCAACGGTCATTTTGGGAAGCGGAGAGAGGGTGAAGCGGTGCACGATCCGTTCCCGCAGCGGCAGGAGCAGCGGATCGGCAAGGAGCGTGGTGAGTTCGGGTTGCGCAAAGAGCACGATCTGCAGCAGTTTATGCTGCGCGGTCTCCAGGTTGGCGAGCCGCCGTACTTCGTCGAGCGCCGCAGGCGTCATCGCGTGCGCTTCGTCGATCACGACCGCGGTGCGTTGCCCTGCTTGGTAGCGGGCAATGAGCGCCGCGTTGAGGCGGTCAAGGAGCGTTGCGCCCGGTAGCGGATCCGCAGCGACCGAGGTAGCGCCGTTTGCGTCTGGGTTTGCCAAGACGCCCAGGTCGTGCGCAATCGCGGCGACAATTTCGTTGGGCGCAAAAGCGGGGTTGGCCAAATAGGCAACGTGCCAACCCATTTCGCTCAAGCGCGCAACTAGAAGGCGCGCAAGGAGCGTCTTGCCGCTGCCCACCGCACCGGTGACCGCGGTGATCCCTTCGTCGGTGGTGACCGCAATAGTGAGCGCTTCGAGGAGCCGCCCCCGTTCCCCGCCCGCGAAGAAATAGCGCGGGTTCGGTGTGATCGAAAAGGGCGGCTCGTGTAAGCCGAAGTGCGCAAGGTAGAGGGTCGACACCGGCACGTTCTCCAGGAGGAGCGACCGCCCAGTTTACCGCAACATGCGCGCAACGTTCCCCTTACAACAATACCCGCTCGACGCCGCCTGCGCGTACTTTTTCGACGTATTCCACCAGCCAATTTTCGCCCAGCACGTGCTTGGCGATTTCGACGACGATGTAGTCGGCGTCCAGCCCCCCCGCGTCGTCGGCGTAGCGCGCAAGCCCTTGCAGGCAACTGGGGCAGCTGGTGAGCACCTTGATCGGGACGTTGGGCTGGTCTTTGCGGATCAGCGCCGCGTCTTTTTCGAGCTCTTCCTGCTTACGGAACCGTACTTGGGTTGAGACGTCGGGGCGCGATACCGCCAGCGTGCCCGATTCCCCACAACAACGGTCGGAGAGTTTCACCTCAGTGCCCATCAGCGTCTGTGCCACTTTGAGGGGCTGGTGGGTCTTCATCGGCGTGTGGCACGGGTCGTGGTACATGTAACGCACACCCGAGACCCCTTCGAGCTGGACCCCTTTTTCCATCAGGTATTCGTGGATGTCGAGCAAACGGCAACCCGGGAAGATCTGCTCGAACTGGTATTTGAGGAGCTGATCCATGCAGGTGCCGCAACTGACGATCACCGTTTTGATGTCGAGGTAGTTGAGGGTGTTTGCGACGCGGTGAAAGAGCACGCGGTTGTCGGTGATGATCTTCTGTCCTTGCGCTTCGAACCCGGCGGCGGTCTGCGGATAGCCGCAGCAGAGGTACCCGGGCGGTAGCACGCAGGTGGCACCCACGTGGTAGAGCATCGCTTGCGTGGCGAGCCCCACTTGCGAAAAGAGCCGTTCCGAGCCGCAACCGGGGAAATAGAAGACCGCTTCCGACTCGTCGGCGGGCACCCTGGGGTTGCGGATCACCGGGATGATCTTGTCGTCTTCGATGTCGAGCAATTGCCGGGCGGTGCGTTTGGGCAAGTTTCCCGGCATCGGTTTGTTGATGAAATGGATCACCTGCGCGCGCACCGGCGCTTTGCCGCGGGTAGCGGGCGGTTGTTGGGTCTGCGCCTGGATGAGACCGAGCCGTTTCGCGGTGCGGTAGGCAAAGCGTTGGGCGCGATAACCGAGGTCGATCATCACGCTGCGGATCAGTTTCACCGTCGTCGGGTCTTTCACGGTGAGGAACGCCATCGCCGCGGCGGTGCCCGGGTTGAACGATTTTTTGCCCAATTTGCGCAGGAGGTTGCGCATGCGGATCGAGACGTCGCCAAAGTCGATGTCCACTGGGCACGGCTTCAGGCACTTGTGGCAGACGGTGCAGTGGTCGCCCACGTCTTCGAACGCCTGCCAATGGGCAACAGAAACGCCGCGCCGCGTCTGTTCTTCGTAGAGGATCGCTTCGATCAAGAGCGACGTGGAGAGAATTTTGTTGCGCGGGCTGTAGAGCAGGTTCGCTCGCGGCACATGGGTGGAACAAACCGGTTTGCATTTGCCGCAGCGCAGGCAATCTTTGATCGCGTCGGAGATCCCTTTGAGGTCGGTCTGCTCCATGATGAGCGATTCGTGCCCCATCAGGTTGAACGACGGGGTGTAGGCGCGGACAAGGTTCCCGCCGGGCATCAATTTGCCGCGATTGAAGCGCCCCTCCGGGTCGACGCGTGCTTTGTAGTCCCAGAACGCCTGCAGTTTTTCGGGTTCGAGATAGTCGAATTTGGTGATCCCGATGCCGTGCTCACCCGAAATCACGCCACCCAGCTCCTTGGCGATCGCCATGATGCGGTCGACCACCTGGTTGGCGCGTTGCAGCATCTGGTAGTGGTCGGAATTGACTGGGATGTTGGTGTGCACGTTGCCGTCGCCGGCGTGCATGTGCAGCGCGACGAAAAGGCGCCCTCTCAGGACCGCTTTTTGGATCGCCTGCAGTTTGGCATGCGTCGGGGCAAAGAACTGTCCGGCGAAGATCGCTTCGAGCGGCGCTTTGAGTTCGCGCTTCCACGAGACGCGTACTGAGTAGTCCTGAAGTCGGTGGAAGAGCGTTGGATTGGGGGCGGTGTTTTGGTATTCGCCGGCGCGAATCCCATATTCGGCAAAGTGCGCTTCGGCTTCGGCCAACGGGAGGTCGAGCGACTGGTAGAGCCACTGCCAACGCCGCTTCACTTCGCGCACCAGTTCGAGCGCCTGGGCGCGCTTTTCTTCGATCCATTCGGCAGGGGGTGTGGTTTCACCGTCGGCTTCCGCGACCGGGAGCGGTTCGTTGGCCAAGAACTGCTCGATCGCGTCGCAGATCTCGAGCTTGTTTTCGAGCGAAAGTTCGATGTTGATCCGCTCGATCGCGTCGCAATAGTCGCCCATGCGCGGTAGCGGGATCACCACGTCTTCGTTGATTTTGAACGCGTTGGTGTGGCGGGAGATCGCCGCAGTGCGCGAACGGTCGGCCCAGAACGCTTTACGCTGCTCGAGTGTCACCGCGATGAACCCTTCGCCACCGCGCAGGTTCCCCATGCGCACCACCTCGGACGCCGCGCGCATCACCGCCGCTTCGTCGTAGCCGACGATGTCGCCAATGAGCACCATCTTCGGCCGGCCATGCCGTTTGGCTTTGGTGGTGTAGCCCACCGCCTTGACGTAGCGCTCGTCGAGGTGTTCGAGCCCGGCCAATTTGACGCCTGCGGCATGGCCCGCACCGCCCGGTTTGAAGTAGTCGGTGATCTCGACGATCGCAGGCACCGCTTCCCGCACTTGGCCGAAGAATTCGAGACAGACGGTACGCTGCACCGGCGGCATTTCGTGGAGCACCCAGCGCGCCGCGACGATGATCCCGTCGGTTCCCTCTTTCTGCACCCCCGGGATGCCGCCCAGGTATTTGTCGGTGACGTCTTTGCCCAATCCCGGTTTGCGCAGGCTTGCGCCAGGAAGTTCGAGGAGCTCTTCGCCCAACGGGGCATAGGTTTTGCCGTCGAAGCGCTTGAGCCGGAATCGGACGGTCTCTTGTTCGTGAATCTTGCCGAAGTTGTGATCAAGGCGCTCCACCTCCAGCCAGTTGCCGTCGGGGGTGACCATTTTCCACCACGCGAGGTTGTCGAGCGCGGTGCCCCACAGGACCGCTTTCTTGCCGCCTGCGTTCATCGCGATGTTGCCACCGATGCACGACGCTTCGGCACTCGTGGGGTCGACGGCAAAGACCCGGCCGGCTGCCGCTGCCGCTTCGGCGACCCGCGCGGTGACTACGCCCGCGCCGGTACGGATCGTCGCATACGGGGTCTTCATCGGGTTGCCGTCGCGATCTGGGAGATGGACCATCTCCACTGGGCTCATCATCAGAAGCTTTTCGGTGTTGATCACGACGCTCTTCGCGTCCAGCGGGACCGCGCCGCCGGTGTAGCCGGTGCCGCCGCCGCGCGGAATGATCGTGAGCCCCAGTTCGATGCACGCGCGCACGAGCGGCGCGATCTCTTCCTCACTATCCGGGCAGAGCACCACGAAAGGGTATTCGACCCGCCAGTCGGTGGCGTCGGTGACGTGGCTCACTCGGCTGTGCCCGTCGAACAGGATGTTGTCGCGCCGCGTGTAGCGGGAGAGTTTTTTGACCACCTGCTCGCGCAAGCGCGCGATCTCGTCGAATTGTCGCGCGAACCGTTCGATCGCCTCGCGAACGTAGGTGACCAGTTGACCGACCCGTTCGGCGCGCGTGGGATCTTCGTGTGCACTGGCTTGCCGCCGTTTTTCGACTTCGTTCAGACGGTGGTAGAGCGCGTCGATGAGCGCCTGCCGCCTTTTGGGGTGGTCAAGGAGGTCGTCTTGCAGGTAGGGGTTGCGCTCGATGACCCACATGTCCCCGAGGATTTCGTAGAGCATCCGCGCGCTGCGTCCGGTGACGCGTTCGCCACGCAGCGATTCGATGATCGACCAGGCTTCTGTTCCCAACAGGCGAATGACGATTTCGCGGTCGGAGAGTGAAGTGTAGTTATAGGGGATTTCGCGCAAACGAGTCATCGTGACAGTCGCTCCTTGTCGTCGTCAGGTTCGATTGTACGCAAAGCCGTTCGTTCCAAACAGTGCTTGATGTTATGGCTTTACGATTGCCTGGGGCAATCGAGATGATTGTTGGGTGCAATTGGAATTTATCGTCTCTGGCCCTACAATGATTCCCGTGCTGTTCGATGCCCCAGGGTCGAGCAGCGGGTTGTGTCCTGGGTTTTTTGTCAGAAAAGGAGGTTACACGATGAGCTTGATCAATACCCAAGTGCCCGCATTCAAAGCCCAAGCGTATGTCAATGGTCAATTCAAAGAGATCACCGACGCCGATCTCAAGGGCCACTGGTCGGTCTTCGTTTTCTACCCGGCCGACTTCACCTTCGTCTGCCCGACCGAGCTCGAAGACTTGGCGGATCTTTACGACGAGTTCAAGAAGGTCAATTGCGAAATCTACGCAGTCTCGACCGATACCCATTTCACCCACAAGGCGTGGGCCGAAACCTCGCCTGCGATCAAGAAGGTGAAGTACCCGATGCTGGGCGATCCGGCGCAAAAACTCGCCCGCGCGTTCGACGTGCTCATCGAGGACGAGGGCCTGGCGTTGCGTGGGACCTTCATCATCGACCCGAACGGCGTGATCAAGGGCATGGAGGTCAATGACAACAGCATCGGCCGGAATGCGGCAGAACTCTTGCGCAAAGTGAAAGCGGCGAAGTACGTGGCCGAACACCCGGGTGAAGTCTGCCCGGCGAAGTGGAACGAAGGCGCCGAGACGCTGAAGCCCTCGATCGATCTCGTCGGTAAGATCTAAGCACACCCGGGTCGATCTTTTTTGACCGATTCGGCGCGGCAGCCGGCGCGCTGCCGTGCCACTACCAACCCAATCCCAACAGAGCGACAAGACGCCAAAGCGCGTGGCAAGGGGCCCCGAGGGGGGAAACCAGGGGGCTTTTTGCCTCGCGGTTTGGTCCGGTTACGAAGGAGAATCACGATGGCACTTTTAGATGAACAAACCCAAGCGGCACTTCGGCAATATTTGGAACGGTTGGTCGAACCGATCGAGCTCGTGACCGCGCTCGACGCCAGCGACGCGGCGAAGCAATTGGGCGAGTTGATCGAAGCGATTCGCGCAGCCAGTCCCAAGGTGACGGTGCGCGAAGCGATGGGAGACGAAGTCGCGGGCGGGCGGCGCCCTGCGTTTGCAGTGACCCGTCCCGGCGAGGCACCGCGGGTCCATTTTGCCGGGTTGCCGTTGGGGCACGAGTTCGCTTCGCTCATTTTGGCGCTGCTGCAGGTGAGCGGCTACCCCCCCAAGGTGGATCAGGCGGTGATCGACCAGGTCAAAAGCCTTACTGCGCCATTGGCGTTCGAGGTCTATGTCTCGCTTTCCTGCCACAACTGCCCGGATGTGGTGCAGGCGGTGAACGCGATTGCGGCGCTCAACCCCAACGTCACCGCGGTGATGATCGACGGTGCGCGTTTTCCGCAGGAGGTCGAGTCCCGGCAAATCATGGCGGTGCCCACCGTCTACCTCAACGGTGCGCTCTTCGGCCAAGGGCGGATGGAGCTGCCGGAGATCCTGGCCAAGGTCGACACCAAAAACGACGAACGGGTGCGTGCGCAATTGGCGCAAAAGCCGCTTTTCGACGTCTTGATCGTCGGCGGCGGGCCAGCCGGTGCGGCGGCGGCGATCTATGCCGCGCGCAAAGGGATCACGACGGGCATCGTCGCCGAACGCTTTGGCGGTCAGGTGATGGATACCCTTGCGATCGAGAACTTCATTTCGGTCAAGGAGACCGAAGGGCCGAAATTGGTCGCTGGACTCGAAGAACACGTCAAGGCGTATGAGGTCGATGTGATGAACCATCAGCGCGCCGTGGGGTTGCGTCCCGGCGCGGCGGGGCAGCCGGCGGTGGTCCAGCTCGCCAACGGCGCCGAGCTCAAGGCGAAAACGGTGATCTTGGCAACGGGGGCGCGCTGGCGGGAGCTCAACGTGCCGGGGGAACGGGAATACCGCGGTAAAGGGGTTGCGTACTGCCCCCACTGCGATGGGCCACTCTTCAAAGGTAAGCCGGTGATCGTCGTGGGCGGCGGCAATTCCGGCGTCGAGGCGGCGATCGACCTTGCGGGAATCGTCCACCATGTGACGCTCCTCGAGTATGCCGATGCGCTCAAGGCCGACGCGGTTTTGCAGAAAAAACTCGCTTCGCTGCCGAACGTCACCGTGATCACCCAAGCGGAAACGCTCGAGATCTTGGGAGACGGGCAGAAGATGACCGGGTTGCGCTATCGCGACCGCGCTTCGGGGGAAGAGCGGCAGATCGACGCGGCAGCGGTCTTCGTCCAAATCGGGTTGGTGCCCAACACCGATTGGCTCGACGGGGTAGTGGCGCGCAACCGTTTCGGCGAGATCGAGATCGATCCGCGGTGCGCGACCAGTGTTCCGGGAATTTTTGCCGCGGGCGATTGCACCACGGTGCCCTACAAACAGATTATCATTGCGATGGGCGAAGGAGCAAAAGCGGCGCTTTCGGCGTTCGACTTTCTGATCCGCCAAAGCGCCGCGTAGGGTCGTGTCATCCTAGACAATGGAGGGGGAGCCATGCCCAAGCGCGCGGAAGCGACGATCCGGGAGTGGTTGCAAGAGATCGACGTCGAAATCGGCGGGGTGCGTCCCTGGGACATCACCGTCCATCACCCCGATTTTTTCGACCGGGTACTCGCAAAAGGAAGTCTGGGGTTGGGCGAGTCCTACATGGACGGGTGGTGGGACTGTGACGCGCTCGACGAACTGATCGCCCGCGCGCTTACCGCGAAGCTCGACGAACGGTTGCGCGACTGGCGGCGTGCGCTCTTGGCGATGCAGTCGGTGCTCATCAACCTGCAGTCGCGCAGCCGGGCGTGGGAGGTGGGACGCGCCCATTACGACCTGGGAAGCGACTTCTTTGCCGCGATGCTTGGCCAAACAATGGCCTATTCATGTGGTTACTGGGCAAACGCGGCAACGCTTGACGAAGCGCAGGAAGCGAAACTCGACCTCATCTGCCGCAAATTGGGGCTGAAGCCCGGTATGCGACTCCTTGACGTCGGGTGCGGATGGGGGAGCCTTATGCGCTTTGCGGCGGAGCGCTACGGGGTGACGTGCGTCGGAATCACCATTTCGCAGGATCAAGCGCGCTTTGGGCAAGAGCAGTGCCGCGATCTGCCGGTGACCTTCGTTCTTGCCGATTATCGCGAGTTCGACCCGGCCGCCTATGGTGGACCGTTCGATCGCGTCGCGTCGGTCGGGATGTTCGAACACGTTGGGGTGCGCAACTATCCTGCCTTTTTCCGCGCGGTCCGGCGGGCACTCAAAGCCGACGGGCTTTTCCTCCTGCACACGATCGGCAAACGCAAACCGGGGCGGGGTGTCGATCCATGGATCGAGAAATATATCTTTCCAAACGGCGAACTGCCTGCGCTTTCGGACATCGCTCGCGCAGCAGAGCCGCTTTTCGTCATCGAGGATGTCCACAATTTCGGTGCCGACTACGACAAAACGCTGATGGCGTGGTATGAGCGGTTCGAAGCCGCGTGGCCACGCTTCGCGGCGCGGTACGGCAAACGCTTTTACCGCATGTGGCGCTACTATCTCCTGGTGTGCGCCGGAACGTTCCGCGCCCGGGACAGTCAGCTTTGGCAAATCGTGTTGGCGCCGGAAGGGGTCTCTGGGGGGTATTGCCGCGTCGCCTGATCGCCGCTTCCTGCCCGGTACGTAAACGTGTGCCACCGCAAAGACCACGACCGGCGTGCGCCCTTCGGGTACAATCGCGCAAGCGTGGTTCGAGATGGGGCGGCATGGCACTCTTGAGGTGGCACGATCTGGCGGGGCGCAGAGGGGAGCGGTTGCTGTTCCATCGCCTTTCCGCGACGTTCGAGCCCGGCGAAGTGGTGCGCATCACGGGCGAAAACGGCGCCGGGAAGAGCACCCTGTTGCGCATGGTGGCGGGGCTACTGCCCGTTGCGCGCGGGACGATCTATTTTCGCGACCAACCGCTCAGTGTGGCACGCGACGCGTGGCTTGCCGAACAGTGCTATCTTGGCCACGCGTTGGCCGCGAACGAGCTTCTCTCGCCGCGGGAAAATGTGCGCTTTCTCTGTGCGTTGATGGGTGCGTACCCGTCGTCCCGCGCGGTCGACGAGGCGCTTGCGCAAGTTGGGTTGGCCGCGCAGCGTGATCTGCCGCTCAAAGTCCTGTCTGCAGGTCAGCGCCGTCGGGTGGGGCTTGCGCGTCTCTTTTTTGCACGTACGCGAACCGTTTGGCTTTTGGACGAACCGCTCACGGCGCTCGATCAGGCGTTCGTGACGACGCTCACCCGCTTGATCGAGGTGCATGCCCAAGCAGGCGGGCTGATTCTATTGACCACCCACCAGGAAGCGCCGTTTTGTGTGCCGGTGCGTACCCTTGATCTCGGCGCGTTTCGACCCGCGCGGAGGCGCGCCGCATGATCGCGCTCTTTCTGGCGGTATTGCGGCGTGAGGCGCTGCTGGCTTGGCGAAGCCGCGCCGACACGCTGGTTGCGCTCACCTTTTTCGTGATCGTCGCCACCTTGTTCCCTTTCGGCGTGGGGACTGATGAGCGGCTGTTGCGCACGATCGCGCCAGGAATCCTGTGGGTGACCGCGCTCCTTGCGGTGCTCCTGACGCTGCCACGTCTTTTCGAACACGACTGGCGGGATGGAACTTTGGAGCAATTGTTGTTGTCTGCCGAACCAGCGCCGGTTTGGCTGGGTGCGAAACTGTTGGCCCATTGGGTGACTACGGCCGTGCCGCTTGCTGTTTTGGCGCCGCTTCTGGCGCTCCTTTACGACGTCGAACCAGTAGTTTATGGGTGGTTGCCCGTGACGCTGCTTTTGGGTACACCGATGCTGACCTTGATCGGCGCGGTGGGAGCGGCGCTGACGCTCGGGTTGCGCGCAAGCGGTCTGTTGCTGGCGCTTTTGGTCTTGCCGCTCTTCGTGCCGGTGCTGATCTTCGGCGTCGATGCGGTGGCGAGCGCACGCGATGGCACCCCGTTCGCGGCGCAGTTGGCGCTTCTGGCCGGAGGCTCGTTGGCGGCGGCGGCGCTTGCACCGTGGGGGTGTGCCGCGGCGCTGCGTTTGGCTGTGGAGTAGGAAGGAAGGGATGAGTCGAATCGACGCATGGCGGGCCGCTGCCGAAACGAAGATGCGCTCGCCGAAGAGTTGGTGGCGCTTTGCTGCGCCCAAGGAGTTCTTCTGGCTCACGGGAAAACTGGTCCCTTGGTTTGGCTGGGCGGCGGTGCTGTTGGCTGTCGTGGGGCTCTACGCAGCTTTTTTCGTGGCGCCGTCCGATTTTCGTCAGGGAGAGGTCTATCGCGTGATTTACATCCACGTTCCGGCCGCGTGGATGAGTATGATCATCTATTTGGCGATGGCGTTCTGGGGGATCGTGGGGTTGACCCTCAACACGCGCGTCTCGTTCATTCTCGCGCACGCGCTCGCTCCGACGGGCGCGCTTTGGTGTTTCGTCGCGCTTTGGACCGGTGCCCTTTGGGGCAAGCCCACGTGGGGAACTTACTGGGCGTGGGATGCTCGAATGACCTCGCAGTTGCTGCTGATGTTCCTTTATTTGGGATACATCGCGCTCGTGCGCAGCATCGAGGATCCTCGGCGTGCCGATCGGGCCGGAGCGATCCTGGCGATCGTCGGTTCGATCAACGTGCCGATCATCTATTTTTCGGTGCAGTGGTGGAATACGTTGCACCAAGGCGCTTCGGTCAGTCTCACCAAAGCGCCGTCGATGGCAACCGTGATGCTGGTGACGATGCTCATCATGACCTTTGCCGCGTGGAGCTATTCGATCGCGGTGGCGTTGGCACGGGCGCGCAGCATGGTGTTGTTGCGGGAGGCGCATACCGACTGGGCGCAGAAAGCAGCGGCAGCCATGGTCGCGAAACGCGAAGCAGAAAAGGAGTAGCAGGATGGAATGGGGCTCTTGGTCGGCGTTCTGGGCGATGGGTGGAAAAGCGCCGTTCGTGTGGGGGAGCTATTTCGTGACCTTTGCGCTGATTGCGTTCGAGGTGTTTCAGCTTCGCCGTTTGGCGCGGCACGCGGCCGCGCGCGTGGCCCATGCGGCAGAATGGGAAACGCTCGATGAGCCAGTGCAACCCACGGAGACGACGCGATGAGTCCGCGCAAGAAACGTTTGGCTTTGATCCTGGCCGGGGTGGCGCTACTGGCAAGCGCGGTGGCGCTGGTGCTCTCGGCATTCCAAGAAAACCTCGTCTTTTTCGTCACACCGAGCGACATCGCGCAGGGTAAGGCGCAAGAGGGGCGCTACTTTCGTGTGGGGGGGTTGGTCGAGGCCGGTTCGATTCAACGCGGTCCGGACGGAGTCACGGTGACCTTTCGGATCACCGATACCGCACATGCGCTTCCTGTCGTCTACCGCGGCGCACTGCCTGACCTCTTCGGTGAGAACCAAGGCGCAGTAGCCGAAGGGGTGCTTCGCCCCGACGGCGTATTTGAGGCGAAGAAGGTGCTGGCGAAGCACGACGAAACCTACATGCCCCCGGAAGCGTCCCACGCTGTCGACCAGGCGCAGCGGGCGGCGCAAAGCCTGAAGGAGTGACGGGATGTTGGCGGAGTGGGGGCAGGTGCTTCTGGCGCTGGCGATTGCGGTTGCCGCGCTGCAGGCGTTTTTTGGTTTGGCTGGCGCGCAGCGCGGGCGGGTTGCGTGGATGGTCACGGCGCGGCGTGCGGCATTGGCGCAAGGTGCTGTGCTCGCCGCCGCGTTTGCGGTGCTCATCGCGCTCTTTCTGCGCAGCGATTTTTCGGTAGCGTTGGTCGCCCAAAACTCTTCGACATTGACGCCCTGGTTTTACCAGGTGACCGCGGCATGGGGTAACCACGAAGGGTCGATGCTGATGTGGGCGGTGGCGCTCGCTGGCTGGAGTGCCGCAGTGGCGTGGCGGTCGCAAGCGCTCACTGAAGCGATGCGCGCGCGTGTCGTTGGGGTGTTGGGGCTGGTCAGTTTCGGGTTTCTGCTTTTTCTGACGCTTACCTCCAACCCCTTCTCGCGCTTGGTGCCAGCGCCAGAACAAGGGCGAGACCTCAATCCGCTGCTGCAAGACCCGGGCATGATCATCCACCCGCCGCTGCTGTACATGGGCTACGTCGGTACTGCGGTCACCTTCGCGTTTGCGATCGCCGCGCTGCTTTCCGGGCGTATGGACGCGGCGTGGTCGCGCTGGGCACGGCCATGGGCGCTCACCGCGTGGCTCTTTCTCACTTTGGGCATCATGGTCGGTTCGTGGTGGGCCTATTACGAACTCGGTTGGGGGGGCTGGTGGTTCTGGGACCCCGTGGAAAACGCCTCGTTCATTCCGTGGCTGGTGATGACCGCGTTCATCCATTCGATCATCGTCACCGAAAAGCGTGGCGCGTTTCGCGCTTGGACCGTCCTTTTGGCGATCGCCGCGTTTTCTCTGTCGCTGTTGGGGACGTTTCTGGTCCGTTCCGGCGTGATTACTTCGGTCCATGCGTTTGCCTCCGACCCGTCGCGCGGCCTTTTCATTCTGGGGTTGCTGGCGGTAACGGTCGGGGTGTCGCTCGCGCTCTTCGCTTGGCGTGCGCCAATGCTCGCAGGCGGTGGCGCGTTCGGTTGGTTTTCGCGGGAAGCGACGCTTCTGGTCAATAACGTCTTGATGAGTGCGGCGGCGCTTGCCGTCCTGTTGGGCACCGTCTATCCGCTGTTGATGGATGCGTTGGGGCTTGGCAAGCTCTCAGTGGGCGAACCCTACTTCGTTGCGGTCTTCGTCCCGCTGATGACACCAGCGGTGTTCTTCATGGCGATATCCCCGTTCTTGCGCTGGAAACAGGACGATTGGCGACGGCTGAGCAAGCGCCTGGTGCTCGATTTCGTGGTGACGGCATCGGCGGCGCTGGCGTTGCTGGCGGCGGCCGACCACGTGACCTTGCGCGCGTGGCTGGGGCTCTGGCTCACGCTCTGGGTCACTTGGGGCAGTGCCCGGTTACTCTGGGAGCGGCTGCAGAACCGCGCGGAAGGTCAGAGCATTTCTGAGCGGCTCTCCCGCATCCCCGGTTCGTGGTGGGGGATGTGGTTGGCCCATTTGGGCGTTGGCGTCTTCATCATGGGTGCGACCCTCCTGGGTGCGTTCGAAGCGCGGCTCGACGTCAAAATGGCGCCGGGGCAGGTCGCGGAGCTGGCCAGCTATCGGTTCCGCTTCCAAGGCGTCGAAGAAAAACCAGGGCCGAACTACACCGCGATGCGTGGGACGATCGTGGTCACGACAGCGGACGGAAAACCCGTCGCGGTGCTGCACCCCGAAAAACGCAACTACCATTTCTCCGCGATGCCGATGACCGAAGCGGCAATCGACACCACATGGCGGCGGGACATCTACGTATCGCTGGGCGACCCGGTGAACGAAAGTGAGTGGGTGGTGATGCTCTTCTATAAGCCGATGGTGCTCTTTCTCTGGCTTGGCCCGTTGCTGATGGCGGTGGGTGGGGCCGTTGCCGCGCTCGACCGCCGCTACCGGCGGCAACGGGCCCATCTGGCGGTACCTGCTGGCGCAGTGGGGGTGCGGGTGTGACCGCCGTTGTCGATCGCGGTGGCGATTGGTTTGAGTGGGATCGTTCGCTCGTAGCGGGGTTGCGACTTCGAAGAGGAGCCTATTGATGCGCTGGAAATATGTGGTACCGCTGGTGGTGTTCCTGGGGCTCGTCGTGCTCTTTGCGGTTGGCTTTCGCCTGAACCCCCGTGAGATCCCGTCTCCACTCATTGGCAAACCCGCGCCCCATTTCACCTTGCCGCGCTTTGCGGAACCCGCTGTCACCGTGACGCCTGCGGCATGGGCAGGAAAGCCCTATTTGCTCAACGTCTGGGCGACGTGGTGCGTTTCGTGCCGCCAAGAGCACCCGATGCTGATGCGCCTCAAACAAGAGGGGGTGCGCATCATCGGCTTCAACTATAAAGAGATTCGCGGCGATGCCGGACTCGACGCGCGCAAATTGTCTCCGGAAGCCGAAGCGCAATTGGCGTGGCAGCGTATTGGCGCGTGGCTGAAAACGGGCGGCGACCCCTACGCCGATCTGGTAGTTGATCTCACCGGCCGTGCTGCGATCGATTACGGCGTCTATGGCACGCCCGAAACCTTCTTCATCGACGCCAAAGGGGTGATCCGCTACAAGCACATCGGGCCGATCACACCAGAAGTTTGGCAGGATCAGTTGCGCGCCAAATGGTTGGCGCTCCAGGAGGGGTCATGAGGCGGTGCGTGCAGTCTCTGTTGGCAGTCCTGAGGCGGTACGCGGCGGGCCGCTTTCGCGTCGACGCGACGCTGGGTTGGCTGTTGATTGCAATTGCTTTCAGCGCGGTGGCGCAGAGTTGGGCTGCCGCGCCAGCCGCGGAGCAACGCGCGCAACCGTTACACGATCCTGAACTCGAACGGCGCGCACTGGCTTTGGGGCACCGGCTACGCTGTGTGGTTTGCCAAAACCAGTCGATTGCCGAATCGAACGCCGAATTGGCGCACGATTTGATGAACCAAGTACGCACCATGCTGCAAGCAGGGAAAAGCGAACAGGAGATCGTCGATTTTCTCGTTGCGCGCTATGGTGAGTTCGTGCTCTTCGAACCCCCTTTCGATGCGCGCACGCTCTTGCTTTGGGTCGGCCCTTTCGCATTGGCGGCGCTGGGGCTCTTCGGGTTATGGTCTGGCTTACGGCGGCGCCAGCAGCAAAGTGGCGTGGGAGCCACCCTCGACGAGGCGGCCAAGGCGCAGGCCGACGCGTTGCTGGCTGGTGATTCCCCCAGTAAAACGGAAACGCGCGTAGCAAAGGAATCCTCGTGACCGCATGGATACTCTTGAGTGTCGCAACCGCGCTTGGCGTGTTGCTCTTCGTGCTGTGGCCGCTCATGCGCGGTGTGCGAACCCGTACGCCGGTAAGCCACCGCGACGCCGTGATTGCTGCGCTCCAGGCGGAAAAAGCGCAGCTCGAAGCCGATCACCGCGCCGGGCGGATCGACGACGACGCGTTTCGTCTCGCGCTCGATGAGCTTCGCGCCCGGATCTTGGCCGAGACGGCTGCGGCGGAAACGACTGCGCAGGCAACGCCCGGCGACGAAGTTCCGGATAGCGGGCAGAAGCTCGTGCATGATGCAGCGCAACCGGGGTGGGCAGTCGGTGCGCTGGGAATGGCACTCTTTTCCGCAGCCGCGTTTTACCTTGTGGTGGGATCGCCCCAATGGGCCGATGATGCCCGGGTGGTTGCTGCCACGCAGGCCGCGCGCACTGTCAATCAGAACGGCGGCATCACGCCCGAGCGCATCCGCCAACTGGTGGCGCGCTTGGCTGAACGCTTGGCGCAGCAACCGGACGATGTACCGGGGTGGCGGATGCTGGCGCGCTCCTACATGGTGCTGGAAGATGCCGAGGCAGTGCAGGCGACGTGGCGCGCCATTGGCGACAAAATTCCCGCGGATCCCAACGTCTTGCTCGATTGGGGCGAACTGCTCGCAGCGGCGAATGGTGGCTTCAACGGCGATGCGGTCAAGCTGATCAAGCAGGCCGTCGAACTTGCGCCGCAATCACCCCGCGCGCTTGCGCTCGCAGGGGCAGCCGCGTCTGCGAACGACGACCCGGCAACCGCGATTCGTTACTGGGAGCAGCTCTTGCCACTCACCGAAGGAAACGAAGAGGCCCACCAAGCCGTTGCTGCGGCGATTGCCGAAGAGCGTCAGAAATTATCCGCAAAAGGGAATAAATAGCGCGCACGCAACGCCCCCGTTCGGCCAGCTCAACCCGCGGAATCAGAAGGCAAATTGCGGTTCTCTTCCCTTTGTGTCGGGGCAGTTTCCTCGCGTAACGACGCAAAGGGCTGCGCCAACGCGTGCGCAGCGGGCCGAAGCTGCTCGGGGAGCCATCGTGCGCCTGGGGTCTGCGCATGTTGGCGCCACGCATCGAGGTCGAGCGCAAACGCAGCCAGAACGTGCGCCGGTGACAACACCTGCGGTGCGATCGCAGCCAGCCATGCGCCCTTTTCGCTGCGCTCGATCCATCCACGCGCCGTCAGCGCATCCAGCAGCCGTTCGCACTCGTGCGGGGGCAACTGCGCAGCGTGCCACAGCTCCTCTTGATCGACTGTCTTGCCCACCTTCTGCGCAGCCCACAACGTTTCCAGGATCGTGAATGCAGCCAACGCCTCATACCCCGGAAAGTGCGGCATGCTTTTGATCTCCGCGTTGGTCTCTTCGAACGCCGCGGCGGCAACCGCACCGCTCAAAATCAGCAGCCAGAGCGAATAGAGCCAGAGCAAGAAGATCGGCAACGTGGCAAACGCGCCGTAGATCAACGTATAGGTGGGGATGGTGGCGACGAACCAACCAAACCCCTTCTGCAGCAACAGAAAGAGCACCGCCACGATCAGACCGGCGGTTGCCGCGATTCGACCCCGCACGGGGTGGTGCGGGACGGCATAATAAAGAAAACTGAAGAAGAGCCACAAGAGCGAGAGCGGCACGAAGACGGCGAGCACCTGGTCCGACCAAGACGCGTGGCCAGCGAATTCGGACGCCTCTTGCGCCAATGCACGTGCCGCGGCGATGCTGCCGCCGACAAGAAGTGGTCCCGCGGTCAAGACGAACCAGTAGAGCGTCAGCCGCCTGGCCCAACCCCGGGCGCGCCGCGCATTCCAGATGCGGTTGAAGACATCTTCGACGGTCGCGAGCAGCAACACCGACGTGAAAACCAGCATCGTGGAGCCCAACGCGGTGAGTTGCCCGGCATTGGTGGTAAACGCTTCGGCGTATTGGGTGATGATCGTCGCCGCCGCTTCCGGAAGCAGATTCGCAGTGAGAAATTCGCGCAGCGCCTCACCCAGCTTCGCGAACGCCGGCACCGTTCGGAAAAAGAGGATCGTCAAGGTGGCAACGGGCACCAGCGCCAACAGCGTGGTAAATGCGAGCCCTCCGGCAACCTCCCAGCAGTTGGTGGCCAAGAAGCGATCCGCGAAGCGGCGCGCGAACGCACGGCAGAATAGCGAAACTGGGATCATAGGATGATCTTACCGCGAAAACCGCTCAAGTTTTTTTCCCGATCGCCGATAATAGTGGAATCGTTACCCCAGTAGGAGACAGAAAAAAT